>CAMLFI010000159.1 GCA_946479225.1 uncultured Mucilaginibacter sp.
CAAACAGAAATGCTGGAAAAAGCTTTCCCGGGTTACCAATCGCCGGTAATGGCGTTTGAGATGGGCAAATACATTGCCGATTTTGCTTTAACCGGTCATAAGTTTTTTAATGGTAAGGTATTGCCGGTGGCATTGAGTACGCCCTAAATAACAAAACCCGAACTTGTGTGTCCGGGCTTGGTAGTGTCTTTAAATCATTGTTTTTCTAAATACAAGAAAATAGCAGCCATGTGGCTCCTACCTGGGCAAGCCAAAAGATAAACATCCATTTAATAATGGCCCGTTGGCCTTGGCGGATATCTTCGATTAGATATCCAACTTCTTTACGAACGTCCTCTTTGGTAACTATCGTTTCAAGTGCTCCAGCCATCTATTTTTTTAAGATCAGCATAATAACAGCAACAGTTGCACTGAACTGTCCTATCCAAAAAACAAACATCCATTTAACGGAATTGCTGATCTCTTTACTAAGGTCATATTTGACCTTTGCCAGATCATCCTTCGTAGCTAATGATTTTATAGTTGCTTCCACAGATCGTTCTGTTTTGTTATCGATGTATTTAAACATGGCCTCGGTGGTATCGTTACCCAGTTTTTCGGATAACAACTGGTACAGCCGGGCGGTTTCCTTCGCTTCTAAGTACATAACAAATATAAGTAATAATGTGATAAGGTTAGGTTGGTGATGTAGGTTTAGGATCAGGTATCTTTAGTTGCGTGATATCAGTTGGCAGTAAGTAGTTTGCAGTGGGCAGTCGCAATTAAATCAGCATCTCACAAAACCACACCCGGCATAGCTGCGAACTGCCCACTGCAAACTAACAACTCACCCTCTCGCTCCCACTTTCAAAAATTCGTGTACTACAACTTCGGTGGCGTAGCGTTTAATGCCGTCTTTATCAATGTAGCTGCGGTTACTCAATTTCCCTTCAACAACTACTTCATCGCCTTTTTTTAGGATATCGCCTGCAATACCTGCCTGCGCACCCCATATTACCAGGTTGTGCCATTGCGTTTCGGTAATTTTTTCGCCCTTGTCATTCTTGTAGCTATCGTTAGTAGCGAGCGACATTTTGGTTAATTTCTTGTTACCGTCAAATATTTTTACTTCCGGATCCATACCCAGGTTTCCTACCAGGCGTACGCTGTTCTTTAATGAGTTCATAATTGCTTTTTTTTCGTTTTCGTATTTGATGAAACAAAGGTGCAGCTTGCTAAAAATATTAGTCGGTTAATAAACGTTTACAATCGATAATAACCGTTTGCAAACGTTTGCAAATAAATACAACATTGATTACCTTAGCTTTATGGATACCCAAAAAACCTGCCTGGATTGTGGCACTGTTATACACGGCAGGGCTGATAAGAAGTTCTGTAACGACCTCTGTCGCAACAACTACAACAACCAGCTTAACAGCAACAGCTATAACCTGATACGCAACGTTAACAACATATTGAAGCGGAACCGCCGTATTATGGAAGAGCTGAACCCATCAGGTAAAACAAAAACTACTACCGTTAAAATGGCCGCCAAAGGTTTCAATTTTAAATACTTAACCAACAAGTACGACACCAGCAATGGCAAAACCTACCACTTTTGCTACGAATACGGCTACCTGCTCCTGGAAGGCGACGAAGTGCTACTGGTAAAACGCGAAGAGAAAACAGAGTAATACCTGCATTCTTGCTCCGCTTGCGAGGGTGAAACAATCGGAACAAAGCGGAACAAGCCATTTCGCAATCCATTAATTATCAATTACTTAATTTTTTAAGTAGAACAAAGTGAAACTACTTATTCGTCAGGATGGAGCAATTTTTAAATAATCTTAATTACATCACGTCACTTTCGGCGGACGCGCAATCAGCACTTATCGCTAAACTAAAAAGGTCTGAATATCATAAAGGTGAAATTCTGATTAAAGAACTATCAAAATGCGAGCACTTGTTTTTTATTGAAAAAGGGCTTGCCCGCGCTTATTATTTTAAGGATGGAAAAGACATTACCGACTGGTTTGCTGCAGAAGGGATTGTGATAGGCCCCATCATCCGGAACTTTCCCACTAAAACCGGTGCGCATGCAGTTGAAGTGCTTGAGGATACTTCAGTTATTTCTATCAGTTTTCAGGATCTGCAGGAACTGTATGATAAATATCATGAGATAGAGCGCTTAGGGCGGATAATTGCCATACAGGCCGTACTTTCATTACAGCAAAAAATTGATTCGATACAATTTCTAACAGCAAAACAACGCTATCATGATTTTGTAAAAGCTAATCCAACGCTATTACAAAGAGTTTCTTTAGGGCATATCGCTTCGTTCCTTGGCATGAATCAGGTTACACTAAGCAGGATCAGGAAAAAATGATTTTTTAGCAATTGTTAAAATTTCTGCTTCTGTAAATCAGTTTCTTTGTAGATAATTATATCACAATTGAATATAGGAATATTTACTTATGGAACTCGGGGCGATGTCCAACCATATATCGCTTTGGCATTGGGCCTTATTAACAACGGTCACCAGGTAACCATTGCAGCGCCAGAAAACTTTAAAGAATTAGTAGAAGGATTTGAGATTTCTTTTCATCCCTTGCCGGGAAACGTTGAGGAAATGATGAATGGGCCGGAAGGAAAATACTTATTAAAGGCAGAGAACACCATAAAATTGGTTAAGCATTTTTATAAACTACTTAGCCAGGCTAAGGTACCCTTACGCAAAAGCTACATAGAGGCTTTTAACAAAGTAGATTTTATTATTGCTAATGCCGCAACAATACCCATTACAAGTGCAATTGCCGAAAAGCAAAATAAGAAGCTGGCCATTACTTACTTTATGCCACCGGTAGTGCCAACCACTGAATTTCCATTGGCCGACTTTGATTTCCTGAATTTCCCATTGTATAACAAGTTCACCTATAAACTGGTGCATTTCCTTTTTTGGAAATTTTTAAAATCCGAAGTCAATGAGTTTAGGCAAGAATTAGGTCTGCCTATTTTAAAAGAAAATCTTGTAAAATACATTGATAGACAAAAGCCACTCGATTTATACTGTTTAAGTCCAAGCCTTATTGCCCCACCTAAAGATTGGGACGATAATCATAAAATAACCGGCTTTTTAACGGTCCCGGAAATAAAAAAAGCAACACATTATCATGATGATCCACCAGAATTAAATAACTGGTTGCGACAAGGAGATAAACCTGTTTACATGGGTTTTGGTAGTAATGGTGTTGGTAATACTGATAAGTTTGTAAACGCTATAAAGGAGGTCTTAAATAAAACCAACGATCGTATTTTATTTTGTACCGGATGGGCGCAATTTGATAGCCTACCCAAACATAAAAACCTCTTTGTAACAAAATATGTAAATCATGCTTCTGTTTTGCCAAAATGCAAAGCGGGGGTATTTCATGGCGGTGCGGGAACGTTGGCAGCTATGCTGCGGCACAATCTGCCGGTAATTATTATCTCGTTTTATACCGACCAGCCAACCTGGGGCAAAATAATAGAACGGATGAAATTGGGCGTTCATATCCCCGTAAAAAAACTCACTGCTGATAAGCTGATCTCAGCATTGACAAAAGTTCAAACAAAAGAGATAAAGAATAATGTGGCAATTATTGGGCAGCGAATAAGAAATGAGAACGGACTTGAAAATGCAATAAATGAAATTGAAAATTTCTTCTTTTAGAAACCTCCCATGTTGGTCCGGATTTATAATCCCGGATCAGAATAACATTTAAAATTGGCGGCTATATTATGGTATATCTTAAGGATGCAACACGTGATACACTAAGGCGCAACAATTGATACCCCAATAAAATTAGTGCCTTATCGTGAAATCAATCAATACGTTTTATATTAGCGGCTACCATTTGTAACCAAATTGATACAGACCATTGCTGCTAAAGCATAAACCCATTCAACACTAAAAAATTAACAAAACTATCTGACTGAAAAATTTATTGCATGAAAAAAATTCTACTCACAATCTTTATCATAGCTTTCGCATTTGTTAAAATACAAGCCCAGGGATGCGTTGCCATACGCAGCACCGGCGGGGTATGTACCATGCTTGATCATCCCGACAGTACCGATGCCCATGGCGCATGGGTTTTTAACTCAAATAATCGTTATTACCGCTCATACAAACACTTTGTAGGTCGCGAAGAGCAAAAACAACGTATAGCTTTAGGCACCAATGTTATTAATCACTCTTACACGCAGGATCTGGCCCTTACCCGGGTATTCAACAGCCGCTGGTCGGCAATGATTGATGTGCCTGTAATATCAAACACGCGTACCTCTTTGTACGAGCACGGCGGTAAACAACGCCATGGCACTGCCTCGTTTGGTTTAGGCGATATCAGGCTTGCGGCCTACGCCTGGCTGCTTAACCCTGCAAAGGCAAAACGTTTTAACATACAGCTGGGCCTGGGCTTAAAACTGGCCACCGGCACTTATAATTACCAGGACTTTTTCTATACCGCCACCGGCGATAAAGTATTGGGCCCGGTTGATCAGTCTATTCAGTTAGGCGACGGCGGCACAGGTATCACTTTAGAGATGAATACCTTTTACCATATATCAGACCATGTAAACGTATACGGTAACTTTTTTTACCTGGCCAACCCACGCGATGTTAACGGAGTATCAACCGCACGGGGCGGAACGCCAAGCGCCAGTGCACTGGCCAACAGCAGCTTTGTAATGAGCGTGCCCGACCAGCTGATGGTGCGTGCCGGGGCAAGTGTATCTGTTAAAAACCTTACATTTTCGGCCGGCGTGCGCCATGAGTGCCTGCCCGTTTACGATTTCATCGGCCCGAGCAATGGTTTCAGAAGGCCGGGATATATCATATCTGCCGAGCCGGGCGTAACCTGGAGCATTAAGAAAGTAACCTTTTACGCCTTTGTACCCTGGGCCCTTGTTAGAAACAGAACCCAAAGCGTACCCGATAAAATATCGACTGATTTAAAAGGTACCTACACACAAGGCGATGCCGCCTTTGCTGACTATGTTATCAATACAGGTATCAGTTTTAAATTTTAAGATGTAAAACACGGAGCGTTTGCCGTGCTTGCCTTAATCAATTTGGAAAACAAAAAATCTGTTTTAGTATAAATCGGCTGCTATTTTGCGTTAATTTTATCCATTCACAAATAATTTTGAATGATAATATTATTGCAGGACTAATTTATGCTTGTAAGGAGAGTTTTAAGGCATACATTTTCCCTCTTAAACGTGGATTATGTAAAGTTAAACAGCAAATGGAATTATCGCAACGTAATAAGCCCTTACCATCGCATCTATTTTATTGATGATGGGGAGGGGGAACTGTCCGATTCGGAAAAAACGCTCAAGTTAGAAGCAGGCTATTTATATATCATCCCAAGCTATACACTGTGCGATTTGGTTTGCCCCAACTATCTTAGTCAATATTTCGTTCAATTTTTTGAGGAGTCGCTGGAAGGAGGGTCTTTGTTTCCTGCAAATCCTTCCATATTAAAGGTAAAGGCTGACGAAGTTGATGCTTTAAACTTCAGGAGATTGATCGCTATCAACCCCGGAAGGGGCATCAATCGCTCAGACAATCCACAGGTATACGAAAAACATATTTATTATAACGAATACCAACAGCTTAACAATCAGCAAAGTTTGGCTATTTTTTTGGAAACCCAGGGAATTCTTTTGCAATTTTTGTCAAGATTTGCACTTCCGGAAATATTTCAAAAAAGTGGTCAACAGTATGTGCCGGAAAAGATACTTGATGCCATGCGATTTATCCTGGCCAATCTTCACCTGCCGCTCACCGTTAAGTTCCTTGCAGACAGGGCCAACCAAAATGCAGAATATTTTTCAAGAACGTTTGAAAAACACACCGGTACACGGCCTCTGGCGTATATAACAGAGAAACGTATTGAACATGCGCAACATATGATTGGAGCCAGCAAACTTTCTTACGCCGCCATAGCAGAGCTTACCGGTTTTAAAAGCTTATCCAATTTCTCCAGGACCTTTAAAAAAGTGGCCGGAATATCGCCGGGCGCTTACAAAAAGCGTATAACCAGCTCCTACTCCAATTAAATAACCCATTCGGAACATTAGTCGGGTTTAGTGCTAAAATAGTCTGTTTCTGTAAAGTTTTTGGGTTGACAAAAGCTTAATTTTGAACAAGACTAATCTCAATGTCTCAAAACCAATTATTACAAACCAAAATGAAAAAGTTATTTTACTTGTTTATCCTGATAAGTTTTACAGCGTC
>CAMLFI010000160.1 GCA_946479225.1 uncultured Mucilaginibacter sp.
GTAAGCCGGTATTTTTAGGCGGTTTGGGTTTTGGTATGAAATGGATGATGGGCTGGATGCACGATACCATTAAGTATTTTGGCGAAGATCCGATCAATCGTAAGTATCATCACAATCAGCTAACCTTTAGTTTGATATATGCGTTTACCGAAAACTTTATGCTGCCTTTCTCGCATGATGAAGTGGTTTATGGCAAAGGCTCTATGCTGCGTAAAATGCCGGGCGACGAATGGCAACAATTTGCCAACCTGCGTTTGGTATACAGTTATATGTTTACACACCCGGGCACTAAGCTAATGTTTATGGGTAGCGAGTTTGGGCAAGGAACTGAATGGAACTATCAGCATTCGTTGCCATGGCACGTACTGGAATATCCCAACCATGTAGGAATAAAGGAGGCTGTAAAAGCGCTTAATGCCCTTTATAAAACCGAACCCGCCTTGTACGAAAAGCAATTCAGTGGCGACGGTTTTGAATGGATAGACGGCGGTAATGCTAACGATTCAATAATGGTATTCGCACGTAAAGGGAACGACCCGGTTAACGATCTGGTAATTGTGCTGAACATGACACCGGTTACGCGTGTTGATTACAGGGTAGGGGTGCCATACGCTGGCAACTGGAAAGAAATATTTAACTCGGACGCGAAGGGTTTTTGGGGCAGCGGCATAAAAAATGACATCGCCATAAAAAGCGAGAGCATAAGCTGGCATGGTCGCGATAACAGCATAAGCATAACCGTGCCGCCATTAGCCGCAACGGTTTTCAGAAGGATAAAGTGATAATGGTAAGTTAACCTTAATCGGGTACCGATACCTGTTCATCTTTTTTAGCTAATTCTTCGCGTTTAAAGCCGCGGATGATTAGCCTTGTGCCACCATTATTGCTGAAATAACTGCCTACCCAATTAATAAATACAATCACTTTGTTGCGGAAGCCTAATAGGGATATCAGGTGTACAAACATCCATATCAACCAGGCAAAAAAGCCTTGAAACTTAAGTTTTCCTAAGTCGGCGATAGCTTTATTACGCCCTATAGTAGCTAGTGATCCTTTATCATTGTATTCAAATACTTCAGTAGGCTGAGACTTTAAAATATGCAGTATATTTTTAGCCGCATGCTGGCCCTGCTGAATAGCAACCTGAGCCACGCCGGGATGGCCTTTTGGCGTTTTATCAGTTATCATTGCCGCAACATCGCCAACGGCAAAAACATTGTTATAACCATTCACACGTAAAGATCCGTCAACACGTATCCTGTTGCCGCGCTCTAAATTATCTTTGCTTAAACCATCAGGAACAACCCCCATTACACCTGCCGACCATATAACGTTCCTGGTTTTAATACTCCTTCCGCCTTCAAATTTTATTTCTTCACCATCATAGCTTTCCACTTTCATGTTCAATAGCACCTCAACGCCCATACCGGTTAAGAAATCTTTGGCGGCGTTTGATCCCTCGTCAGAAAACGGGCCTAAAACTTTTGGAAGAAAGTCAACCAGGTAAACCTTCATTTCATCTTTATTCAATTCGGGATAGTCTCGCGTAAGAATGTCGTTTTTAAGCTCTGCCAGCGATCCCGCTAATTCAACACCCGTTGGGCCGGCTCCTACCAAAACAAATGAAAGCAGCGGCGCTCTTTCCTCTTTAGTGGCTTTTAAAACAGCCTCTTCCAGGTTTTGTAAAATGAGGTAGCGTAAATTAAGCGCTTCCGGGATCGACTTCATAGGCATGGCAAATCGTTCTATTTCTTTGTTGCCAAAAAAGTTGGTGGTTGATCCGGTTGCTATAACCAGGTAATCGTATGCGATAGGCCCGATGGTGGTATCCAATATATTGTTTTCGGTATCGATACCTGACACTTCGGCAATGCGAAACCTAAAATTTTTTTGGTTAGCGAAATTCTTGCGAAGCGAGAATGCTATCGACTCCGCTTCCAACCTGCCGGTGGCTACCTGATATAAAAGGGGTTGAAATGTATGATAGTTGTGCTTATCAAGCATTAATACTTCAACAGGCGCGTCGGCAAGTTTTTTTGCTACTTCTAATCCGCCGAAACCGCCGCCGATAATAACTACTAATGGGAATTTTGAGGTTAATGCTGTATCCATTTTTGCAGAGAACTATATAGTGTATGTATAACAAAAAAGGCTCCAAATATTCTTCGGAGCCTTTTTTTGTTGTTAACTGATTGTCAGTTTATCTGAGGTCTTTCTTTCCGAAGTCAACTATAACCGGTGTAGCTATACATATTGACGAGTAGGTACCGAATATAATACCGATCAATAACGCGAACGAGAAGCCACGAATAACATCACCACCAAATAGGAACAATATTATCAGCACAAATAGCACTGTTAAAGCGGTTATAATAGTACGGCTCAAAGTGCTATTGATAGCTGTATTAATAACCTCCTCCGGCTTATCAAGTTTTGAGTGATGTAAATGCAAGTGTTCACGAATACGGTCGAACACTACCACTGTATCGTTAATTGAATAACCAATTACTGTCAATACGGCAGCAATAAAAGCCTGGTCTATTTCAAGAAACGGTATAACATTCTTAAATAACGAGAAGAACGAAAGTACCATTAAGGCATCGTGCGCGGTAGCTATCATAGCTGCCACACTAAAATGCCATTTACGGAAACGCAACAAAATATATGCAGCAATAATTAATATAGCGAAGAGTACCGTCCACACAGCTGATTTTTTCAAACCGTCAGCAATAGTTGCCTGTACTTTTTGAGAGCTTAAAATGTCTTTTTTAGACATTTGGGTTACAGCCTTTTTGTTCAGGGCCTCAATAAGTGTTTGCTCTACCTTCGTATCAGTAGCGGTTGAGTTATCCTCAATCAGATAGTTAGTAGTAACGCTGAACTTATCAGTACCGTAAGTTTTAACCGTTGTACCACGGCCTAAAGCATCTTCGACAGCACCACGAACGTCATCGTCGGAAACATTTTTGTTTTCAAAATGAATAACATAGCTCCGGCCACCTTGAAAATCAACGCCGTAGTTAAAGTTTTGTGTGAACATGGATACAAAACCGGCCGCAATAAACAAACCTGAGAAGATGTAGAACTTACCGCGGTTTTTTACGAATGCGTAATTAGCATTTTTAAAAGTGTGTGAGCTCCATGGGTTTGAGAACTTGATAACGCTTCCCTTGTCAAGCAACCATTCAAAAATCAATCTTGAAATTAATAATGAACAGAATAATGAAGTGATAATACCTATCATCAACGTTGTTGCAAAACCCTGGATAGGGCCGCTACCAAAAATGAACAGGATAAGACCTGTAAGGAATGTACTTATGTTAGAGTCAAGGATGGATGAAAGCGCGTGTTTAAAACCATCGCTTACTGCAAGGCGTAAAGATTTACCTAAAGCAAGTTCTTCACGCACACGTTCGTATATCAACACGTTCGCATCAACAGCCATACCCAATGTAAGCACTATACCCGCAACGCCGGGCACTGTTAGCACCGCGTGTAAACTGGTAAGCACACCCATCAGGAAGAATACGTTAATGATAACAGCAACAACGGCAACTGTACCTGCACGATTGTAGTAAGCTATCATAAATACCAATACTACAACAAAGCCTAATAAGCACGATAGTAAGCTGTCGTTAATTGATTCCTGACCTAATGAAGGTCCAACCACGTCCTCGCCAATTATACGGGCAGGAGCGTCTAAACGCCCGGCTTTTAATACGTTGGCTAAATCTTTGGTATCATCTACAGTAAAGCTTCCTGAAATGGAAGATATACCGCCTGATATTTCATTTTGCACAGTTGGTGCCGAGTAAACATTATCGTCCAACACAATGGCAATTGACTTTTTAGGTGTTGTTGCTGCTGCAGCAGCAGTAACAACACGCCATTTTTGAGCACCCGCCGAATTCATGGTCATTTCCACTTCGGGGCTGCCGCGTTGGTTGGTAACGCTACGTGCGTCGTTTATAACATCGCCTGATAATACAGGGCCATTTTCTGCACCGGTTAACTTAATGGCATATAGTTCAAACGTTTTGCTTTTTTCGCGTGGTTTAACAGACCACAGAAGCTTCATGTTTCGCGGGATAATGTTTTTAACCTCAGCGCTATTTAGTATCTCATTAATTTTAGGGATATCCTTTTGCTGAGCAAGACCTGCTATTGGCCCCGGCATTAACTGCTGCTGACCGCTTGCGTCAGCATAGATAGGTGGCGTAAGCAAAGCAAACAAAGGGTGCTCGCTTGCCATCTTTGATCTAAGCGCATTGGCCGAAGTATCTTTGGCGTTTTTCTGAACCTTATTTAACAGCGCGAGACCATCTTTTTTAGTGGTATCTGCAGCAGCGGCGGTTTGTGTTTTTGCAGTATCTTTAGCACTGGCTTTGCTCTTGGCAGCTAACAGGTTATCAATACTTGTTATTACCGGCATAACTTCCTGACTTTGGAAAGTTTCGTAAAACTCCAATTTGGCAGTTCCTGATAATAGTTTACGAACACGCGCCGGATCTTTAACGCCCGGTAGCTCGATCAAAATACGGTTGGTGTTTTTCTCTAACGAAATGTTAGGTTGTGTAACACCAAATTGGTCAATACGTGTATTTAATACGGTATACGATTGCTGTACGGCAGTTTCAGCTTCTGCTTTAAGATATTTTTCAACTTCGCTGTTAGAAGCGTTGTATTTCAGATTAGCCTGGTTGTCCTTGGTAGAAAATATAGCAGAAAGCTTACCGTTAGGGGCAAGTTTTTCGTACTCTTTAACAAACAGGGTTATATAATCTGTTTGACTAACGATCTTACTTGCATTATCAAGGGCTTTGTTAAATACCGGATCGGGATTGTTGTTTGAAAGCGCCTTTACCACCTCTTGAAGTGATATCTGCATGGTAACATTCATACCGCCTTTAAGGTCTAGACCAAGGGCAAGCTCGTTTTCCAGACAATATTGGTAAGTGTGACCCAAAACCGGATAAACTGGCTGGGTTGAAATAGAATCCAGATAGGCTTTTTCAACGGCGGTATCACCCTTAGCATACAAATGTGCATCGCTTTCAACCTTATGCGCTACCCACGTAAACGAAAGCTGATATATACAGGCCAAAGCCAGTATTATAGCAAAAAATTTAATAACCCCTTTTCCTTGCATTGTGGTATTTTATATATATTAATTAGTTTATAGCTAGTTTATAGCATTTTTAACAAGACGGCAAATCTAACAAAATTTTGTTAGCAAGAAATTTTAAATTAAAACAAAATAATGAGGCCTGCTGTTATCGCCGCTCAAGAGTTATAAACGAGTAGGCGAGCTTATTTTTTTCATCTGGGTCGTGATCCTCGCGCTCGGTTTCTATCCAAATATTTTCCTCAATGTCAGGGAAATAGGTATCCCCCTCAAAGTTGTGATGAACTATAGTCAGGTATATTTTATTTGTTATTGTCATAGACTGGCGATAGATCTCGGCACCGCCTACAATAAACACCTCTTCTTCGGTTTTACATAAAGCAATGGCTTGGTCGAGCGAATTAACCACCTCGCAGCCCGGAATATCGATCTGCTGCCTTGTTATAATAATATTGCGACGGTTAGGCAGCGGTTTACCAACCGAATCATAAGTTTTGCGACCCATAATAACGGTATGGCCGCTGGTTATGGTTTTAAAATGCTTTAAGTCGTTTGGCAGATACCACAACAGTTTATTATCCTTGCCAATGGCATGGTTTTCGGCTATGGCTACTACTATGGAGATGATCATTTGTTTATTGAATTTGTACGGTTGTAGATCGGATAATCAAACTGCTACTGCGCCTTTAATATGCGGCCAGGGGTCATAATTTTCCAACGTAAAATCTTCAAATTTAAAATCAAAGATATCGTTCACATCCGGGTTTATTTTCATGGTAGGTAGCGGCCGTGGGTCGCGGCTTAATTGCAGGCGCGTTTGCTCCAGGTGGTTGTTGTATAGGTGGGCATCGCCAAAAGTATGTATAAAGTCGCCAAGTTGAAGGTCGCAAACCTGCGCTACCATCATGGTAAGCAGCGCGTATGAGGCAATATTAAAAGGTACCCCCAGAAATATATCCGCACTGCGCTGGTACAACTGGCAGGAAAGCTTTCCATCAGCCACATAAAACTGAAAAAGGCTATGGCAAGGTGGCAAGGCCATCTGATTGACATCAGCCACGTTCCATGCTGATACGATGATGCGGCGGGAGTCAGGGTTGTTTT
>CAMLFI010000161.1 GCA_946479225.1 uncultured Mucilaginibacter sp.
CCAAAGGCTTCACAGAACGGTTTAGTAAATACTTTGACGGTTTTATACATTTTCCAGGTTACCCCGGCTTGCCTGAGCAAGGTTTTGATGCTACAGCCTTTGCTGAATTTTTACCAGCAATACAGGCCGAACAATTTGACCTGATATTACAAATGCAGGGCAATGGATCTGTTGTAAACTCAATGGTGCAGCTATTGGGCGCTAAACAAACTGGCGGTTTTAAAATTGCGGGACATTATGCGCCCGACAACGATCTATTTCTTCCCTACCCGGATAGTTTACACGAAATAGAACGGCACGTATTGCTGATGGAATATCTGGGCATACCTGCAAAAGGTACTGGTCTGGAGTTTCCGTTAACCGATGACGATCACAACGAATTGAACTTCCTTTACCCCGACCTACAGCCACAGCAATATGTTTGCATACATCCGGGCTCGCGGGGCGCATGGCGGCAATGGCCTGTTGAATATTTTGCTGCCCTGGCGGACTATTGTGCAGAACAAGGATTTACAGTGATAGTAACAGGCACCAAAGACGAATTGCCCATTGTAGACGCGGTAATTTCTAAAATGAAACTTGAACCTGTAAATGCCGCCGGGAAGACATCATTAGGAGCAATCGGTGTGCTAATAAAAAACGCCGCGATGCTTATATCCAATTGCACGGGCGTGTCGCATATTGCCGCGGCTTTTAAAACGCCAAGTATAGTAATCAGTATGGATGGCGAGCCTGAGCGTTGGGGGCCAATGGATAAACGCTTGCATCGCACAATAAACTGGTTGCAAACGCCCGATTTTCACGCCGTATTCAGAGAAACAGTAGATTTGATAACCATGCTGGAAGAACAGACCGCTAACGGCTAACTATATTTTAATTTTAATCGCTGTTGCAATAGCTCATCTGCAGCACTTACAACTTCATCGGCAGACGGAATAGGTACATGTGCTGAATATAGCTCTTTGTTTACCCAGCGGATAACCTCATTTTTACTGCGTACATCTTCGGCAATACTATACTGCAATACTTTGCATGGCACTTTCCATGGCGTATGCTGCGGATTGGTTTGCGCGTATAAAACAACTACAGGCATATTAACAGCAGCGGCGATGTGAACCGTGCCGGTATTTACCGACACAATTAAAAGCGCGTTTTTAATAAGACAAATAAATTCATCCAAACTAAAAACTCCGGCCAATGAATGACTGCCTGATCCGGTCGCTAATTGTAGATCGTCTGTAAGCACCTTTTCTGCCGACGAGCCTGTAAACAATACCTGGTGCCCGCGGGTAATAAATTCCCTGGCTATTGCTATCCAGTTCTCCATCGAGTACTCTCTTTTTTTTTCACTGACGCCAGCGTGTAAAATGAGCCATGGTTCATCGGGGTTAATACCATTCGCGGTTAACTTTTGGAGCACATTGTCGGTCCACAAATTGTCATTTACATAAAGGTGTAACTTACTATCTGTAACTTCTGCGCCTACCCTACTCACAAGGTCCAGGTCGCGTTGTACCTGGTGTTTTATCAATTCGTATGGTTCCTTATCCGGCACCCAATGTGTAATTAAGCCATAGGGGTTTTCGCGGCAGTAAGCTAATACTTTTGGAATACCGGCCTGATAGACCAACATAGTTGACGGAAGAGCGCTTTGGCTATATACTGTAAAAATCACAGCTGCGTCGAACTGTTTTGATTTGAGCTCGCTGATGATATCCGAAAGATCATTGCCGGCTTTATCTGTCTTTATCCAGGGCAGATCAAAAATAATAGCATCGTCTATTTCGGGTATGTGTTTTATCACACCTGCTGCCATTGATGAGGTTAGAACGGTGATAGTACATCCAAAGCTTTGCTTTAAGGCACGTATAGCTGGCCCGCTCATAATCAGATCGCCCATATTGTCGGGCCTGATACACAAAACATTTCTGCATTCAGCCCAGCTTTCCATTACGCAGTTTGTTTTTGCAGGATGAAGTGAGCAGCATCATTGACACTTCTACAAATTCGTGTAGGTGTTCGGTATACCCCTTTAACCCATTCTGTTTCATTACCGTTATCAATCAATATCGTTTTACAACCGGCGCGATTGCCTGCTTCCACATCATTTAGAATATCGCCTATCATCCATGAATCTTTTAAATCGATATTATGTTCTTTTGCTGCTCTTATTATCAGTCCTGGTTCAGGCTTGCGGCAATTACATTTGGTGGTATAATGGGGGCAATAGTAAAAGCCATCCAATGTTAAGCTATGCTGCGTTAACAAGGTTTTTATCTTGAAAACAACATTAACAAGCGCCTCCTCCCTAAAATATCCCCGTTCCACCCCCGATTGGTTTGATATTACAATTAGTAAATATCCCTCTTCCTTCAATTTAACCAGTCCTTCAATAAGGTTATTCTCCAATGTTATTTTATCGGGATCCACATTGTAGGGGATATCCGGGATAAGTGTCCCATCCTTATCAATAAATATTGCCTTGCTCATTAAGCTGCTTTGCTTTCCTGTTCAATCTCTTTGATATTGATACCGGCATTTGATGAAATTACCGCACTATACAAACCTCCCACCTGCTCTGCTACTTTTTTCCAGGTGAAATTGGTGTTAACGTGCTCAACAGCGTTTTGGCGCATTTCTTCCAGTCTATACGGATCGCTTAGCATATCATAAACTTTCAGAGCAAGTGCCGGCGGATCATTTGGTGGCACCAATGCCCCTGTTACATCGTCGGCAACACTATGTTTTATACCTCCAACGTTAGCGCCAATTACAGGTGTACCACAGGCCATGGCCTCAAGTGGGGTAATGCCAAATGGTTCATACCATGGGGTTGTAATAAATACATCGGCAGCGGCATAATAGTACTTAAGCAACTCACGGTCTTTGCGCCCGGTAAATTCGACCTTATTTTGAACGCCAAGCTCCGTCGCAATACTCATTAGACGTTGATACTCGGAAGAATTTTCTAAGTCACGCTCACCGCCCACAATTACCAACCGGTACTTTTTATCGCATTCAGGCAAGTATGCTAACGATCTTATTACATTATCAATCCCCTTACGTGGCACCATACGCCCAAGCTGTAATAAAATATGGTCGGTTTGCGGCAAGCGCGTTATGCGGCGCGCCAATTCTTTTTTAACCGGATGAAACTCAGCATCGCTAAATCCGCAAGGTATAATGGCTATTTTTTGCTCATCGGCATCGTAGTGTGCCATCAAATCTTCTTTATCCTGAGGGCACTCTGCGATGATAGCATCTGCATCCTGAACAACATTTTTTTCAATTTCAAGCCGCTCTACAGGAAACTTATCATTTTCCGCCTGATGCACCCGCCGCACGTGCCCAAGTGCATGGAAAGTTACTACAAAGGGAATATCTAACTCTTCCTTAATGCCCATAGCTACCAACGCCGACATAAAAAAGTTAGCGTGTATTAACTCATAATGCAAATGCTGGTTAATAATAAACTGTAGCATGTTCTGCTTAAATTCGGGCATATACTGCAGCATTTCTTCCTTAATAACATGTGCCTGCGGCCCGGCGTTAACATGTATCACCCTTACACCGGGGAGCCAGTTTACCACTTCGTCGCTGTCAGGATCATCACAGCGTGTGTAAACGTCAATAACGTAACCCTGCCTTGCCAAATATTTAGCCAATTGTGCCACATATACATTCTGGCCGCCTGTATCAACACTACCCAGGCTGGCCAACGGCGAGGCGTGCTCGCTTATCATTGCTATTCTTACTTTACGCTTGCTCATAGGTGTTGTCGATATTTATTACATTATTTTTTCCGGTAACCTCTTCAAAAAGCTGTTGCCAATCGCGAGTAAAACGCTTAATGTTGAACCTTGTCATAGCTACCTCCCGCCCGTTTTGTCCTATCTCGCGTGCTAGCTCGGGGTCTTCCAATAACAAGTTCATTTTATCAATTAAGTAATCAACATCCGTATGGATGAAGCCCGAATAGCCGTTGTCAATTACGCTCGACAGTTCAGTAGTTGCCAAACCTACCACAGGTATTCCCATCATCATTGCCTCGCATACGGCCAAACCCAGGCTTGTGTATCTTATGGGGTTAAAAAAGAAACGGTATTGGCTTTGAAAAACCGGCAATTGCGGATGCAGCACCTCTCCTAAACCAATGTCTTCGGTACCCATTCCTATCAGATCAAGCGGTACCTGTTTTTTTACTGCCTCATAAATATCATAACCCAGCAGGCGGCCACGTGTAGCCAGGTTGTTTATCACTACCAGCCCCTTGCTTAAATGACCCGAATACTGAATTGTAGTATCGGTAACACCATGCTCTATCACTCGTGTAGTCACATTGCCATTGTCCCACATCAGGCGGTTAAAGTGGGTAACATGTACAACAGTAACATCAGGGTCATCAACTATATGCCTGGTATTAGTTGGATGCACCCGTGGCGGGTCATGCTCCAGATACACCCGCGGCAATTGCCGCTGCTCATCTGAGAGTATCTGATACTGATCAACCTGGTAATTGTGATTGGTTTGAAACAGGATGCAATCAAACTGATGTTGGCGCACCTCCTCGGCAGGTAGCTCAACTACGTTCGGCCCAAACGGAAACGTTTCGCCACGCCCATAGTAGCCTTCGGTTTTGTTTTCTTTTACAGGGATGTAAATTTCATAGTTGCCCTGCGACAGGTAGTACAAATAACTACCATGGATGTGCCACGTGAATATTTTCATAGTTACAGATAGTCAAGAAGGAACCGTTCCAACTTGTAGCAGCTATAGCTGCCCGCGTTATGCAGGCAGCCTTAAGCTTTTATAAGAATGAACAGGTTTAAAGCGAAGTGAGTTTGTGTGGTAACTACCTGAAATGGCCGAAAAAACTACCCGTTTTGAAAAATTTTACACAAACGCCTAGTAAAAATGCCCACGCATTTTGTTCAAAAAATCTAAACCATTAAAATAATTGGCTGTTAAAATATTTAACTATTATTCATTTTTTGCAGTTCGTTTTTCTTTATATGCTGAGAGAGTTATCGGATAATACTGTCAACACATAAAAATTAAAATCTATAATAGCAACACATTATGATAAAGATCATATTAGCCGACGATCACAACATTGTACGAAACGGAATAAAAAATCTGTTGGAGAAAGAAAGCAATATTCAGATAATAGGTGAGGCAACCAATGGGCAGCAGGTATTGGATATGCTTAACAATGGCCTTATTCCTGATATTGTATTGGCAGATATGAACATGCCTCTGTTGGGCGGCATTGAGCTAACCCAGCAACTGCACTTAGTTTCAGGGTTAATAAAAGTATTGCTGCTCACCATGCACGATCATGAAAATTATGTTATCAAAGCATTCAATGCCGGTGTAATGGGCTATCTTTTTAAAAATATCAGCGCGGCAGAATTGCTTTTTGCAATACAACAGGTTTATCACAACAAAAAGTATATGTGCGTGGAGCTTACCCAACGCCTGCTAACGCGTATGATAAGCGTGCCTACAATTACAGTAGAGAATGAATTGCCAAAAATAGATTTCTCGAAACGTGAGCTCGAAATTCTCGAGTTGATTTCAGAGGGATACACCAACCAGGAAATTGCCGACAAATTGTTCACCAGCCGCCGAACGGTAGAAGGGCATCGCCAGTCGCTTATTGACAAAACCGGAGTGCGCAATACGCCGGCGTTGGTTAAGCTGGCTGTAAGAAGGGGAATAATAAGTTAATGAAAAACGTTCTCCATTACCGACCTTGGTCTCCCGTTCTAAAAATAAAAACCCTTCTTTAATCTATATTTAAAAAGTGGTGAGCTTTCGGTGAGTAAGAAATTAAGTCTTATACCTCCGGAGACGAAAAACGACCATTGCCTGGCCGGGGTGCTTATGGCAACAATTTCACTGGCTCCAGACCATATTCCAGTTTCCAGCGATCAACCACGGGCTGTTCCAAAGCGACCTGACGGTATTCATCAGGTGCCATTATTGGTACGCCATAAATAATCGGATATTTTCGCTCGCAGGTACTACAGCTCAGGATGCCTTCAATGACGTTTTGGTCGATATCCTGTGCGAGTATTTGTAATTGGAGGTCCTGCTTATCAAAGGGGCAACAAAGTTTGGCTATGGTGTGTAGTTTCATAAATTTAATGCTTCTTGGTATAATTTTACTTTTGCGTAGGGATCATCCGTGCTCATAATGACCGAGATGACGGCCACA
>CAMLFI010000162.1 GCA_946479225.1 uncultured Mucilaginibacter sp.
TCAGTTATCCCAACCGGTAACAAACTGGTGGCTTTGTTAGATGTAAGCGCTACCCTGGCCCCGGCGTTTACCTGTACAATACCGGTGGCGGCTTTTTCAGAGTGTGCTATCCATTTTTTCTTTTCAGATGCAGTTTTAGTAGGCAGGAAATGGGTTTGAACGGCAGTATTGTTTAATACATCCAATAAAATATTATCCTTAGTGCCATTTGCAATATGCACAGAAATGCCCAAACGCGCTGTTTTTTGCGACATAGTAGATTTGGTTATCATACCACCTCTCCCAAATTGAGATTTGCCAGATGTAATAAATGAAGAAAAATCGATCTCTGACTCTTTTACTTCGCTAATTACTGATGAACCTTCTAAATTCGGGTCGCCATCATAAATACCATCAACATTGGTTAATAATATCAATGCCTGGGCATTTAGCATTGACGCGATAAGCCCTGCCAATTCATCATTGTCGGTAAACATTAGTTCGGTTACCGATACCACATCATTCTCATTAACTATTGGTACAACATTATGTTGCAAAAGTATCTCAAGGCAATTCCTCATATTAAGGTAATGCTGCCTGCCTTTAAAATCATCAGTAGTTACCAAAACCTGAGAGCAAAGTAAGTTGTGCTGGTCAAACAAATGGGCGTAAATATTGATCAATTTAACCTGCCCGATTGATGCCAAAAGCTGGCGTACGGCAATAGCATCATGTTTATCAGATACAGATATCAAGCTCCTGCCTGCCGCTACCGCGCCTGACGATACCAGGATAACTTCAATGCCTTGTTTTTTTATGGCAGCTATCTGGTCAACCAACTTACCAATACGCACCTGATCTGGCAGGCCGTTACTTTGCGTAAGCACGTTGGAACCAATTTTTATTACAATTCGGCGATAGCTGAAACTCATAATTTCGATTAAAAAACTGCTATAAATATCACAAAAATTAGTTGTTTTAACGAGTTTTGATTGTAAAATGTTCAAAAATATTACAAACTGTACATTTTAAGGGATTTGCAACTGCTATCGGACTGATTTTTATTGAAAATGAATTCAAAACAGTATTTTTTGATGTAAAAATGACTTTTTTTACTTCATTTTGGCTTTTTTATTGGTGGTAGTATAGGGTGTACTTATCCATATCCCGGGATAAAAACATCTGCATATATGAAATGTTAATTGGATAATTTCATTTTGAATGCTTATTCGTTTATTTGTTATACGACTGCTAAATGAATTATATAGACATTATTTTATTATTAGTGATAGTGCTGAGCGTGTGGTTTGATATACAACGCGGTTTTATTACATCATCGTTATTCCTTCTTTCCTGGATATGCAGCCTAACCGCCGGTTTCCTTATTTATAAGCCTTTTGGCAGGTTATTGTTAAAGGTGTTACCTGTTGTTGAGTTCTGGATAAACCCGCTTGCTTTTATTTTAATTATTATAACGGCGCGTTTTATTTTTGACAGGATAACTACCCTGATTTTGGATAATGTCCCCGAGCGAGTGGATGAGCACATTGTTAATAAAACAGCCGGTATTATTCCTGGGATTGTAAACGGGCTTATATGGGCTGCACTTTTAGCTACGTTTTTCTTGTTGGTCCCGCTAACTAAGTTGTCCAGAGATACGCGTGATGCCCGTTTTACAAAAATATTAATAGCAAAGGTAAGCTGGCTGGAAAAGAAGGTATCGCCAATATTTGGCGAGGCTTTTAACAAAACCCTCCGTAAAGCTACTGTTGACGGTGAGCACGCTATGGTGAGCCTGCCGTTTAAAGTTAAAGACGCAGCGGTACGCCACGACCTTGAAGCAGAAATGCTGAAGTTGGTTAATAAGGAGCGTGCTGCAAAAGGGTTAAAACCTGTTGAAGCGGATGAAGAACTGGCGAAAGTTGCGCGTAAACACTCAATGGATATGTTTGTGCGTGGCTATTTTTCGCATTACACGCCCGAACGAAAGAATCCTTTCGATAGGATGCGGGAGGACAATGTCGTTTTTTTAATGGCCGGCGAAAATCTGGCCCTATCGCAAACATTAGATATGGCGCATGATGGCTTGATGAAATCGCCGGGGCACCGTGCTAATATCCTTAATCCAACATTCGGTCGCCTTGGTATCGGCATAATGGACGGAGGTATATACGGACTTATGATCACCCAAAATTTCAGAAACTGACAGCTACGGTGCAAGTTGAACTACCGGACCTATTATTATAAGGGCAGGGTAGGTTAGTTGCTTACTTTCGGCTAATGCTGCCAGGTCTTTAACCACGCCCTTAGCAGATTTTTGTTGTGGCAATGATGCATGTTGTATAATGGCTGCAGGTGTATCACCTTTGCCAGCCTCAACATATGCGGCTGATATAATTGGGATCTGTTTCATACCCATATAAATAATTACCGTTGTGTTGCTTTGCATTGCCAGTTTCAGGTCGGCAGAAAGGGTGCCGTCTTTTTTAGTGCCTGTTATTGCCCAAATACCCTCGCTTACCGCACGATGGGTTAAGGGTATATCGCCCAAACCAGAAGCCTGCATACTGGTTATACCGGGTATATAATGCGTTTTAATACCATGTTCTCGCGCGTATAATATCTCTTCAAATCCTCGTCCAAAAATAAATGGATCGCCGCCTTTAAGTCGTACTACTCTGCCCCGGCTAAAGGCAAAGTGCTTTATCATGGCATTTATATCTTCCTGTGGTGTGTAAGCGCCGTAAGGCTGTTTACCTACATAAACGTGATCGCAATTTTCGGGAGTTAGTTCAAGCAGTTGTTTGTTGGCTAAATTGTCATATAAAACAGCTCCGGCTGTTTGTAATACTTTGTAAGCCTTTACCGTAATAAGTTCTGGGTCGCCGGGGCCGGCTCCAACAACAAACAATTCTGGTATAATTTCTTTTTGTTCCATTTTATCCGGGGGAGATGCAATAATCAAGTAAGCAAATATAACCGCTATTTTAAATTTGCTATGGTTAAGAAAAAAAATAAACAATGAGCTGACTATTTTAACCGGAAACAGCACCTTTTTACATTAATGCCGTATAAGTATTAATTTTATAAATATTTAAACAACGCCCCTGCAGATGAAGCCTGTTTTTATTCCGCAATACATCAGCGATTATTTGAAAAATAATAATCATTCGGCGGCAACGCTACAAACAATAACTGATGCCTATAATCGCAACCTGGTAAAAGACGGTGTTCCCGATATTTCTATAGTCATGCCTGCTTATAACGAAGAGGAGAATATTGTGCCGACCTTAGCTTCGTTGTGTAATAACTTAACAGGGAAAAACGTAGAGATAATTGTAGTGAACAATAACTCAAAAGATAAAACAGAGGAATTGGTTAAAGCATGCGGAGTAACCTGCATTCTGCAAACCATACAGGGGATAACACCTGCACGCAATTTTGGCCTTCAGCATGCTCGGGGCAAATATATTTTAAACGCCGATGCAGATACTATCTACCCACGGAACTGGATAGAGGAGATGACCAAGCCGCTTGAAAAGCCGAGTGTTGCTATTACTTATGGCATTTTTTCATTTATACCTATTGGTAGTACAGGTAGAGTTACTTATTATTTTTATGAGTGGTTTGCCGAGTTAACTCGTTTTTATAATAGGTATAAAAAAAGCGAAGCTGTAAATGTATATGGCTTTAATTCCGGTTTTAGACGAGAACAGGGTTTGCAGGTTGATGGCTTTAACCATCCTCCGGGAACTAACGAAGATGGACATTTGGCACTTAAATTAACCGATAAGGGTTTTGGGAAAATGTATCGCGTAAGCAACGCTGTGGTATGGACGACTGATCGCAGGATACAAATAGACGGCGGCCTATGGAAAGCCACAGCCAAGCGTTTAAAACGAGTGCTAAATATTAAGTAGTAAATAAGTGAGAGTAATCTTGCTTTAATTGAGCTAAAACCTTTTCTAAACCTGCATCAAGCGCCTTTACCAGTGCATTAGGTTCGCCTGTTTGTGTTTCAAGATCGGTTACATAAGGAACGAGAGAGGTTACACCCATGTTGCCGAAAGTTGATTTGAGTTTATGAGCAATTTGCCCAACCTCGGTCCAATTATTTTTACCTGCGGCATCTTTTATTTTTTCAAAATCTTTACCGACAAAATCAACAAACATCACTATCATTTTCTCTACAAAAGCAGGATTGCTTTTACCAATCGCTTCGATCATTGAAATGTTGTATAACTTTTCCTCCGATTCTGTTGTTGACGACGCCTCATCGTAAATCGGCGCACTTTCAATTGGCTCTGCCGGTTTGCTTGCCAAATTCAAAACCTCTGTTATTTTTTCGTGCAACTTTTCTTCAGCATAGGGCTTGGTAATATAATCGTTCATCCCCGCATCGCGGTATAACTTAGCGTCGCCCTGTAGGGTGTTCGCGGTAAAAGCTATAATGGGTATCTGTGCTTTTTCGGCGTCAGGCAGTTCTCTTATGTGGCGGGTGGCGGTTATTCCGTCCATTTCGGGCATTTGTATGTCCATCAATATTAAATCGTAGCGGTGCTCCTTCACTTTATCTATCGCTTCTTTTCCATTTACAGCTATATCAACGCTGCCACCCCATGATTCGAGCATTGTTTTAACTAAAAACTGGTTGAGTTCAATATCCTCAGCCACTAATATCTTTTTATTGATTTTTGAGAGATTTAGTACAGGCCTTTTAATTTCACTCACTTCCTGTAACTCACCGCGTTTAAAGGGTAGGCTAAAAGCAAAGGTACTGCCCGTATTTACCTCGCTGTTAAGTTCAATACTGCCGCCTTGCATTTCAACAAGGTTTTTACAGATAGACAACCCAAGCCCCGTGCCGCCAAATTTGGTAATTTTTGATGAACCCTTAACAAAGGGCTCAAAAATGGTGCTTATACGATTCTCCTGGATGCCAATGCCCGTATCTTCTACAACAAATTCGACAATTACATCTGTATCGGTGTAATGAAGCAGGCTAACATTAACATTAATTGATCCCTTGTTGGTAAACTTAATGGCGTTGCTTAATAAATTGTTTAGTATTTGCGCCAAACGGTGTTGATCGCCAATTATTACCAAATTAGAAGGAAGTGTGCTGTTAAGAGATAATTTTAACTGTTTTTGCTCCGCTTTATATTGGAAAGAATGCACAAGCGACTTGATCTTATCCACTATTTTAAAGGCCCGGTGCTCAAAATCTATTTTACCCGAGCTTATTTTCTCCATATCCAGAATGTCATTTATAATGGTAAGCAGGTTATTAACCGAGTCGGATATAAGATGGGCGTAGTGGATTTGTTGCTCATCCAATCTGGTTTTAGAAAGCAGGTTGGTTACCCCGAGTATGCCGTTCATAGGTGTACGCAACTCGTGGCTCATGTTGGCAAGGAAGGTGTCCTTCACCTTGGCCATTTTTTCGGTATTTCGTTTGGCCAGCAACAATTCTTTTTCCGCTAATATTCTTTCAGTAATATCTTGCGAGAAACCTATAATATATGGTTCGCTATCCTGCTCCTCTACCTTATAGTTTTGATAGAAAAGATATTTTGTTGCACCATTTTTATGGCTGGCCCTGAATACACCTTTACTGATGCCGGATGAGTTAACCTTTTGCAAATATTCAGTTTGTATTTTCTCTTGATCATTAAGAGGAAGCAGTATTTTGATGTTTTTATTTACTACCTCATCACTACTGTAACCTAAAACAGATGAAATTGCCGGGTTAACAGACAACATTATTCCATCCAGATCATGCGTATAGATTAGCGCCGGCGAAAAATTGTAGAGGTCACGGTATCGTTTTTCGTTTACTTTAAGTTGTTCTTCTATGTCTTTTCTATCAGTTATGTCTAACCCGTAACCAATTATAAAATCAACATTGTTTTGCTCATCCAGCACGGGGCACATATTCCTTAACATCGTAACTTCAGAGCCGTCAGGCATTATTATATGCTCTTCCCAGGTTCTTTGCTGCTTGGTGCGCATCACTTCGTTAAAGTTTTGCCGCCTTACGGCCGCCAGGCTTTGAGGCCTGTTTCTGTATGCACAATATTCCTCATCAGTTTTTCCGATGGTCCATTTTCTAAGTTCAGGATCTTTAATGGCACCGGGGTTTATAAACTGATAAGTATGATTCGTATCCAACACAACCACGTCAGATGGAAGTTCGTTTAATACACGCTCAAAAAAATGCTCGTCAAAAGATAT
>CAMLFI010000163.1 GCA_946479225.1 uncultured Mucilaginibacter sp.
CCCATTATTATACGTCAGTGATATATTAGGCATTGGCTTTGTAAAAACCACAAGCGGCTTTATGGCTGCAAGGGCCGGTTTAGGTTTTGCAGAGGCCGGCAGTTTCCCGGCATCAAATAAGGCTATAGCAGAGTGGTTTCCGGTAAAGGAGCGCTCGCTGGCTACAGGTATTATGGTAAGCGGTTGCACGGTGGGGCCTTTAATAGCGCCTGCAGGGGTACTTTGGATAGCTAATAATTACAGCTGGCAAGCAGCCTTTGCTGTTACAGGGGCGCTGGGTTTTATATGGGTTGTAGCCTGGTATATTTTATACAGCAAACCCCGGCAAAGTAGCCGGGTCAGCAAAGAAGAACTTGCCTATATCACTGCCGACCAAACGGCGGATACAACGGAAGAAGCAGTGAAAGTATCTATACCTAAACTGCTCACAAAGAAAGCTACCTGGGGATACTTTCTGGCTAACTTTTTAACCGACGCCGTGTTTTGGTTCTACCTGTTCTGGATGCCTTCGTACCTTGCCAGCAACGGCATGCCAAAAACAGAGATAGCTTTCCCAATTACTATTGTGTATGCAATTACAGCCGTTCTTACCATTTCAGGCGGATGGTTGTCTTCTTATTTAATAAAAAAAGGCTTAACGGTTAACAGTAGCCGCAAAACCACCATGTTTATTTGCGTGGTCCTGGTTTTACCAGTAGTGCTTATCCAATATAGTCAGGATATCTGGGTGAGTGTTTATATCGTCGCTTTTGCAGCGGGCGCCCATACCGTATGGAAAGGCGTTCTGTTGACAACGGTTTCAGATCAATTTCCTAAAGCTGTAGTAGGTTCGGTTTCGGGCATTGGCGGCTTTGGCGGCGCGGTTGGTGGCATGCTGGCAGCCAAAGGTGTTGGTATTTTGTTAGATGATTATAAAGCTGTAGACAATTTACAGGGTGGTTATAGCCTGATATTTATTTGCTGCGGAATGGCTTTTCTAACGGCAACAGTATTGTTTCACTTGCTATCGCCGAAATTGGAAAAGGTTTCGTTTAGTAGCTAGTATCAAGTATCTAGACTTTATCATTCGCGCTATTTAATCTTACTACTTGATACTAGCTACTTGATACTCAAAAAAAGCTATTAATCTTACTACTTGATACTCAAAAAAAACATGGAGCAACCCGCACTTGAATTTAGTTTTCGCATAAGCGTAGATGTAACCGGTATACAGGAACTGGGAAAGACGCCTAAAGGTATCCGTAAGGTTGTGCCGATAACGGGTGGAACTTATGAAGGACCGAATATAAAGGGCAAGGTGGTAGCAGGCGGTTACGACTGGCAGCTGCTGCGCGCTGATGAGGTAGTGGAAATTGATGCCAGGTATCTGCTCCAAACCGACGACGGCGACCTGATAACGTTGATGAATACCGGCCTCCGCCATGGTCCGCCGGAAGTAATGCAGCGGTTGGCAAAGGGTGAAGAGGTTGATGCTTCGGAATATTATTTTCGTTCGATACCGGTGTTTGAGACGGGTAATCCGAAATACGATTGGTTAATGCGATCTGTTTTTATCGCAACGGGAATACGCAAGCCGAAGCAGGTGTTGATTGATGTGTGGCGGGTGGTGTAGGATTCCTTTATTTGCTTCGTAATTTTATGATACGGATGATAATTACCGCGACTAAAGGCGAGGACACCAACGCAAGCAGCACCGATCCACGGTATCCTAACGCTGTGTTTTTACCATAGTTACCAACCGCGATAACTAAAGCTATTAGTACAAGTAATATTAAGATGAATTCTGTCGATCCCAGATCCAAAAATGCGAATTTCATAATTTAGATTTTACTGCATAATATTAAGGAATATCTTTGAGTATAAAAACTTTAAGCCAAGGCAATTACGATGACAATAACAAAGCCCGAACAAATGCCCGGGCTTCCACTTATTCTTTTATCAATATCATCTCGTATCGCTTTCCTTCCATCTCTCCGTTAAGGTCTAGTCGCGGGCCTTTGCGGTTTAGCTTCCCGTTAAATTGCCCTGGACCGGTAGTAGGATATCGCCATTTCATGCCGATCTTGCCGTAGTCATCTAATTTGTAGCGACCTATACGTATTCTACGATGATCGTTCCAACGAAAAACAACGTCATCGTCCAGGTCAAGGTATACATGGGTAAGTATACTGTCTGTCGAAGTTTTCGCTTGATAGCTAATGCCATCTATTTTCAAATCTTCTACACGGTACTTACCGGTAAGGTCGGGGTGTTTGTTGGGATGTTCATAGGTAATTGTACCTAGTACCGGGACCAGCACGAATAAGGTTGGCCAAAGCCATTTCACCGGCGTATTATTATTATTATTATTATTTGGGATAATTAATTGAGACAAAAGGTGCCATCCATGTGCACAAATAAAGTAAATAACAGCGGTCAGCAAAACTATCCCTTGGGCTAACACACCTAAAGGCATAGCATAAAAAATGTCCATTAAACTAATAAACACTAACATTGGCAATGCGATAAGACTACCTAATAACCTGGTACGGTTAAACAAGATAAGTGCGGCCGCCACTATTTGCAGTAAAGCGATCACTACAGTAAAACCATATGAGAAATGGAAAAAAGCCCAAACCAGGTCATATCCCGAGAAGGATGAGAACGGCCTGTCTAACTTTGCAAGCGGTATTAGCATCTGCAGTTTCTGTATTTTTTGAATACCGAACATAGCGAGGTCTAAAGCCAGGAAAAATGCAATTACTTGTCTTATCCATATCATGTATGAAGTCTTAATGCCTCTCCGTTCGCGGGAGTGCCAGATAAATACCACGGCAAGCGCTATAAATAAGGGCAGGTAAGCCGCCAGGTAAATAAGATCAAGCGGGACAACGGCACCTAGATATTTGGACGCCAGTCGCCTAAAAACAAGGCCCACCACAAATGCGGAGAGCAGGCCGAGTAATAGTTTTTGATAAAGTTTCATGTGATCTGTTTTTCCTGCAAAGCAAGGTTTTGCCAATTAAAGTTTGTTCGGCTGTATCCAAACGCACCGTCCGGTTGTATAGCAACGTATATTTACAGCATAAACGTCATCATCGATATGCATCCATCTTTCGCATTGTTATTTTCGGCGCTTAGTGCAGGCAGCTTATTTTTAGCCGCGTTTTTAGTGCTAACAGGTGTTGTGCAGGCAAACCGTGAAGCCAATAAATGGTTAGGGGCTTTCTTTTTATTACTGAGTTTGCTTTTTATAGAAAAGCTTTTAGAGCGTTCGGGCCATCCGCAAACTTTGCTGATCCAGATAACCGAATGGCCGCGCTGGGCCATTTTTCCCTGTTTATATATAGCGGTGTTTACATTTGTCCATCCGCGGCGACGGCCACAGCTATTGTTTATTCACTTTGTGCCGGCTTTCATTTTTGTTGTCTTTTTGATGTTGGGTAATGGGGTACAGTTACCCAACTGGGTAGCATTAATAGCGCGCTATTTCTTTTTTGCGCAAGGCCTGGTTTACGGGTTATTAAATCTCCGGATACTGATGAAACATCAACGCCATATGCGCCAATTGCTGGCTGATACAGCTTCTGATCTGACCTGGCTACGCAACTTTGTGTACGCGCCTTTGGTGATAGCGGCTGTATGGCTCGCCTTTAAGCAGTTACCTGCGTTGGACGGGTTATTGCAATTATTGTGCTTAGGTGTGAGCCTTTATTTTGTTTCGGCAGCATTTAGGCAACGCGATGTTTACCCGGATAAGATAGTAGAGGTCGCAGATAAATTAATCGATCTGCCCGCTGCATCTACAACCGCCCAAAGACTTACTTCGCAACAGATAGATATACTAAAAGACAGGGTAGTGATGATAGTTGATCAGCATAAGCCTTATTTAGACCCTGCATTAAACCTGCAAACCCTAGCCGATAAAGTAGGCATTAACACACATGAGCTTTCCCTGGTTTTAAATAAAGGCTTTGGGATGAATTTTTACGCTTATGTTAATGGCTTGCGCACCGAAGAAGCGATCAGGTTACTGGAGTCGGGGCAGTATGGGCACGGTGATATGGAGGCTATCTCGATAAGAGCGGGTTTTAACTCACGTACTACCTTTTATGCAGCAATTAAAAAATTAAAAGGCGAAACACCAACTAGTTTGCTAAAACAGGGTGTTCCGCTTTAGGTACGCAGTGTCCTCGCTGCCAATTCAGAAATAATAGTTTCAACAAAGTGCTTATTCTGATGTTTAGTATATAAGCACACATTGCTGTAAAATAAATGTGGGGTACGTAATCAAATATTAACCCACTATATCCGTTAAATTAAAGCTTAGGGGCTTTTAAATATTACTATGGGACTAACACTTAGGTTGACTTTTAATGACAAAGACTATAATTACCAGATCATTAACAGCAAGCAAATTGATCAGGGTGCAACGCAATTCAGCTTAACCCTGAACGGCGAAACAGTGGATCTGATTAAAAACGATAAAAATGTATGGACGCAAAAAAACGGAGATTCGCTTGATCCTGAACTTATCCAGGCATTAGGGCGTTCTGTGTCTTTACGGTTAAGGCTATAGTTTAATTTGAAATTTGTCCACGCAGGGTCTCTCATAGAGGCCCTGCGGCGAGCGTACCTGCTCTGATCCATGAAGTTAGGCATTTGTGCTAACCCTACCAGCTAATGGTAACGGCTTGATTGCCGTGTATGGCATACTCCAGACCCTCCTTTGTTTCCTTAACCGATTCGATCTGTTGCTGATCAACTTTGTTGTCAACCTCGATTTTAAATTCAGGCAGTCGTTTCTTTCCTTTTTTAATGATACTCATGCGGCAGGTTAGCGCGGCATCGCCCAAAACATCAAAACGTAGTGTTTTCCCGTTAATAGTCTGCTTCAATACCGGATATTCTATAAATACCATAAAATCTTGGTCGGGTATGCGTATGTACTGCCGCGGCACAATGCCAAAAGCAAGGCCCGCGCCATAAACCTCTTGCCCAACGCTGCCCGACTGTTCCCAGCCATCGTGAATATCTTCCAGCGCTATCCATAATTTCGGGTCCAGCTCGCCTGTCTTAACTTCTTTAACCAGCATATCTTGGGGCAGCATGGGTGGGTAGTAATACAGCATCCGGTGAATGCCGTGTTTAACAAATTCAGCTAAAAGCAATCTTACAGCAGGCAGCAGTTCTACCCCTTGCGCATAATTTAAAAACTCATGCACGCCCGAAAAAACTTCCTGTTCTTCGTATACAGCAGTGTATGGCGCATCCTCTAACGGGAACATCTGAAAGAAGCTTGGAAAATTTTTACCGAAACCATAATGGCACTCCCACAGCGATACGTTTTTAAATACATTGGCTAAAAACAGATAGGCTAGGTCGCGATAAAGCTCTTTCTTAGCTTCTTTATAAAGCAAGATCATTGCTTTGGCAGAGAACATGGTGTTATTGGCCTGATAAAATACATTAAAACCATGCTGCGGCATCGATTGTGCGGCTCTTTCTGCCTCTCTGAAATATTTCCTCTCTTTCGTTAGCTCCCACACCTGCAACATTACGTGGGCATATAATCCGGCCACATCTTTTTCGCCGCCGGCACCTTCTTTGGTTTCTGCCTTAACAACTTCCAGTGTGTCCATTTTGTAAAATACCGGCCAGCAATAGTTAAAATGATGCGCTACTTTAATGGCGTAGTCTATGGACTTAAGCAATAGATCCTTTGCCAGTTTGTCACCAAACATGGCCATGCGCGCCAGGTTAAGCAAAGGATGATGCAGGTACCACGAGTCCATTACCTTCGGCGTTTTCTGCTCTTCTGATTTATCAAGCATGTCCTCCTCTGCGGGCAGCCAACGCACCACGGTGCCCAACTGTTCGTCGTAAAACGCCTTAAGGCCTGCAATAATTTCCTTTTCCATTACACAGGTCTCACCGCTCCAGCGCATATAATCCTGTATGGGTAGTAATACCGCCAGCTGTACCATTATTTCAGGCGGCGTTTTGTAATCGCACAAGTAGGCATTTAAATAAGGATGTCCGCTGCGGTGTGCCCAGCAACCCTTATTGGTTTGCAGGTCATGCAGGGCCTTGGGCAAAGTATCAAGATAATCCTTGTATTGTGTTTCTGGCTTCGGTAGCAGCAGGTACAAATTGCCCAGCGCCTCTAAAAAGCCTTTTGCAACCTCAAACTGATCGGCAGGTGTTTGTT
>CAMLFI010000164.1 GCA_946479225.1 uncultured Mucilaginibacter sp.
TGTGCCGCCTCTTCTTGTTCCATGTGAGTTTAAAAAAGTGCCGGATCATAAGTTTCCTCCTTTTAAAGCTTTAACGGCGTGAAGTCGCGACATTCTCCATGCGGGTACCACGCCAGACAATAGCCCAAACAATAATGACGCGATCAGCGCACATGTGATCACCGTCCAGTTGACCAGGAAATTGGAACTGGGATGGATACTGTAGTTGTAATAAATGATCTGAATAGCGAGTCCTGAGCTGATCAGCGTCATTAAAATACCTACCAGCCCTCCAATAAAGGTGATAATAAGGTTCTCGGTAATAAACTGCCCCGCTAAGACGGATGACGAAGCGCCAAATGCTTTGCGGATACCTATCTCCGAACTTCTTTCCGATATGCGGTTGACATTCAGGCCCACCAGGTTTAAAGCCGGTATCAGCATAATAAAAAAGAGGAATCCGCCCATAAAAATGCCCACCTCCTGAAAATCGGATACTTCATAGATATCCCTGGCGTCCATGTAGATCTCCTCCCGGCCCGGGTTGTATTTTTTATCGACCAGGTTCCGCAGCTCATTTTTAACCTCAGCCAAATCAGCATGCTTATCCACTAATATCATCGCCTGGTATTCTTGCTTTACATCGCCGGCAGAATATCGCCTGGTAATGGGAATAAATACATTGCATTTGTCCGCGCTATAACGATCCCTTACGGTGACCAACACAAAATCTTTTATCACACCGGTTACTTTTAAGCGCTGACTGGTTGGCAGATATTTACCCAATGCTTTGCCCTCGCCGAAATAGAATTTTTTAATGGATTCTGTAATTACAGCTATAGACTGGCCTTCTGTTACATCTTTGCGGGTAAAGGGCTTTCCTTCGGTAAACTCAAATTTGTAGAGGTTCCAGATCTCTTCGTCTGTAAAGGCTGCATCTAGTACCGTTTTTTTATCATTCTCAAACGAGGCTATATAGCCCTGTCTAAAAATGGTCAATCGTTCAATATCTGCTATTTTCCGCGCATCACTATAGAAAGCTCTGGTAGCACTCCCGTTATTTTTGGGAAAGTTAAAGCCTTCAAAGTAAAGGGTTCTGGAGCGGTTTACAGCAGGTGCTACATCTCCGAAAAAGAGTTCTACCATCCCTGCCGTAATGGAAAAGATCATAATGGTAAAGCTGATCCCGAATATGCTCACGGCGGTGAAGAACTTTTGCCGCATCATCACCCGGAAAGCTATCTTAATATAGTTTTTTAACATGATTTATATTTTTTAGTCATGATTTATTATACTTGCCTTCCATCAAAAAACCGGATGAGCCGCTGGGTTTTTTTAGCCATATTTTCATCATGGGTAACCATCACGATAGTTGTACCTTCCGTTTTATTCAGCTGCAGCATAATGTTCATTATCTCTTCTCCCATCACGCTGTCCAGGTTCCCGGTAGGTTCATCCGCAAGAATAATTTCCGGATTACCCACAATGGCCCTTGCAATTGCTACGCGTTGCCTTTGCCCGCCCGACAATTGGTTAGGGAAATGCCTGGTCCGGGCGCTGAGCCCAACTTTTTCCAGGGCTTCCAAAGCTTTCTTCCGTCTTTCCGCGCCGGAGATGCCTTTACGGTAGAGTAAAGGGATCTCAACGTTATCCAGCACAGACAGATCATTGATCAAATGGTAACTCTGGAAAATGAATCCAAGCTTTCGGTTACGCATATCCGCGAGCATTTTATCCGCATAGCCCGAGATCAGCGTGTCCGCGATCTGTATTGTCCCGCCACTGGGTTCGTCCAGTAGCCCCATAATATTCAGCAAGGTGCTTTTACCACAGCCCGAAGGACCCATTACCGAAACAAATTCTCCTTTGTTAATGGTGATGTTCACCTTGCTTAGGGCTATGGTTTCAATTGTGCTGGTGCGGTAAACCTTTTCTATGTCTGTTAATTTGATCATATGGTTAAGTATTTATTCAATTTTTTTTCCTTTTTCAAAATCATAAAGTGTCAATACCCTGATATTATAGTAAGCGTCCCAAAAGTTTTTCAGGGATAAGATGTAAGCTCTTCTTGCCTGGTCTTTTTCCTGTAAGGCGATATTCAGATCGGTGATACTGATATCGCCCAAAAGGTAGCGGTTCCGGGATATTTCATAGCGCTCCTCCGCGGTTCTGTCCGCATCAGCATTATTCTGCATCTGCGCCCTTATCATATTAAACTGCCTTACCTGGGTGTATATCTCCTGATCAAAATTGATCTCGTCTAACGCTACCCTATATTCCACCAGTTTTTGATTGGCCTGGGCGGTTTTGATCTTCGAGGCCGACCTTCCCCAATCCATTATCGGAACGCTAAAACCTATCTGCAGCGTTTGCTGATCCCTGGGGTTGGCATAAATACCGGGAATATCTGCCGCCCGGTTGGTTAATCCAAAGCTGGCGATGAGGTTGGCGTTAAGCCCGTTGTCGCCAATGGCTTTGGCCACGTCCCGCCGGGCTTCCAGTAAGTTCCTTCTGAACTCCACTGTTTGATACTTGTTATTCCTGGCTTCTGCAATGGCCCTTTTGGCATCAACATCAAATACCGCCAGATCTTCCGGCAGGATAAGCTCTAGTTGCACTTCCTCCTTAAACCCAATGTATGATTTTAACTGAAAGGTAGCACTTTCCACATTCAGGTTGGCTTCTGCCAAAGCGTTTCCGGCATTAAGTGAGCCGAGTTTCAATTGCAACAATTCATCCCTTGAGAGCTTTCCCAACTCGTACTTTACCGTGCCGATCTTTAACAAGGTGTCATTATTGGTCCTGTTTTTTAAAGCTATCTGTTGATTGATCTGGGCAATGAGCAAATTGAAAAACATGGTAGAGGTGTTTAGCCCAACCATTTCCATATCTTCGGTATATTTCTTTTGCGATTCCTCGTAGCGCAGGGGTTCTGTTTTTTTATCCCATGCCAAAGCATTAAAAGCAAAAAGCGGCTGTTTAAAACCAATTACCAGCGGGTTGCCGTTGTAGCGGGTTTCTTTTCGGTCGAAATCTCTGAAACGCAGCAAATTTGAACTTACCGATACCTCGGCTCCTGTTAAACCTATGTTTTGTATGATCCCCAGATTGAGCTGGGAATTGTCGTTGGCAATAGGCTGAAACTGAATTGTTCCATCAGGCTGGGTTACCGGGATATTGTTTCTGTTAAAATCAGGGAGCAAGCCTTTCAGGGTTAACTGCGGCATATAATTAGACTTGAACGTTCTCCATTGCCAATATTTGTTCTCTTTGAGCGTAGCCGCCTGTAACGAAGCGGTAGAGTTCCTTTTTGCCATGGCTACTACTTCCTGCAACCTGAATTTCATAGGCTGCGCAAAGCCTCGACTGCAGGTTATCAGCAGCAGCCCGATCAGAAAAAGATTTGTGATGCGTCTCATATCTTACTAATCTTTGATCTGCACTTTGTCTTTAGTGACAAAGTCCTGCATGTCTGACACGATCACCTGCTCACCCGCCTTTAGTCCGGACTTTATCTCTATATAATCAAAATTACTTTCGCCTGTCCGCAGCATTCTCGGCACAGCCATTTTACCCTGCACCACAAATATTTTTTGCTCCGCAGCACCGTTAAAAGCCGGGCCGTTCTTCACACTTACCACCTTGTCTTTTACCGCGCTTACCACAAAAACATCCGCCTTTAAATTGGAGCGCAACAGGGGGTGGTTCTTCTTGTCCAAACCGATCAGGAACTTCACCGTACCGTTTTCTACCGCCGGCTGAACATTAGTGATCGTACCCCTGATATCGACATCATTAATGCGCACAATTACGTTCCCTCCTGTTTTAATATAGGCAGCATAGGTATCTGATATATTGGCGGTTACTTTATAGCTGCTCAGGTCGGCTATCTTAGCTATCTCGGCCCCCTGACCAACGTCCGCGCCGATCTGGTCGCTAACCCAGGTGATGATACCCCTGGCCGGCGACCTGACCTCTGCCTGGTTCAGTTTTCCGCTAAGTTCCTTGATGTCTTTTTCCTGAATACTTATCTCATAGCCCAGGCTGGTCAGATCTGCCTGCATGGTTTTTTCCTGGTTGCCGATCTCATTTTTCAGTTGCTTTAACTCCAGTCTGGCAATACTGAGATTAACCGTGGCCTGTTTTACTCTTTCCGGTGTGCCGCCACCTATCTTTAAAAGCGATTGCTCACTTTCCAGGTCTGATTCCAGGCTCTGGATGCGCATTTCCTTAACCGCATACTGGGTGTGCAGATCATTGAGCGCACGCTCCAGGCCTAATTTGAGCTGATTTATCTTATTCCGGTTAACCTGCTGCTCATCCAAAAGCTTATCATAGCTCATCATTGTGCTTTCCCGGTTTAATTGCAGCAGTGATTCACCCGCCTTAACCGCATCCCCTGCACGCAATAACACCTTTTCTATTTTAGCGTTGATTGGGCTGGTGATAAGGAACTCATTTTCCGGAACAACGACACCCGTAGCCGGAATGGTCGCCTCCAAAGTTCCGATCTCGGCCGTTGCTATTGTCAGCTTAGCACGCTCTACAGAAGGTTTAATAAAATGGCGCAGCACAAAAAAGGCCACCACCAGCACCAGTAGTACTGCCCCTGTAATAATAAAAATCCTTATTTTCCGCCGCCTTATAAACCCGGCCGACAGCTCCCTGTCCATTGATAATTCCATCATTTTGATTTGACTGGAGATGCCAATCTTTATGCCATAGTTAACTTACTTATTATAAGTCGATTATGAAAAAATAGAACCACAAAGTTGTTCCATATCGGACAGGTTGTTTTATTATGAAACGAGGTGTACATGGGAAGGACGTTTCCGCTGATTCAATTTTTTTTGGGCACCATTAATAAACTTGGCTTTTTGCCCGTATAAAATGAGGAATAGTAATGCACTAAAAAGGCCTTGAATAAAACAAAAAAGCCTGTAAATTTTCATTTACAGGCTTTTGATACTTGGTATCGCTTTTTCGTCGGGATGGCAGGATTCGAACCTGCGGCCTCCACATCCCAAATGTGGCGCGATACCGGGCTACGCTACATCCCGAAAGGGAACGCAAAGGTAAGCTTTAATATTACTGTTGCAAATAATTTTTTAAAGAAGTTTGCATCCTGTTTACACTTAGCATTTTATATTTTTTTTTGCCGCTAAAACTAAACTATTTCAGCAGGGCTAAGTCTATTTATGCAACAATCGTATGACAAGAGATTAACTTTTTTATTACAAATAACTATTGAACAAACTTCGTTGTAATTTCACATAAAATTCAGCTCACCAAGGCTTAACCTAAAAAAATGAAAAAACCGGTTTATTTATTTCTATTTATATTACTTACCAGCGTAAACCTATTTGCGCAGGACAAGTTAAAAGATGTGCAGGAGATCCCACACTGGGCCGCTACAGGCATTAAAGTTGACGGCAAACTTACCGAACTTAATAACTCGTTCCAGGCTTTTAACAAAAAAGAGAAATTGTTCTATACCTTAAGCAATGACGCCCGCTTTATTTATCTGCAATTAAAAACAACAGATGAGACAGTCATTGCTAAAATACAAGCAGGTGGTATAACTTTCGCAGTAAATACCTCAAACAAAAAGAAAGACGAAGATGCTTTCCAGGTTACTTATCCGGTTATAACAAGAGCTGCGCGTGGACAACGTGGCGCGGGCGGACCAGGTGGTGCAGGCGGGCCGGGAGGGCCAGGCGGCGCTAGAGGCGGATTTGGCGGTGCCGGTGGAGCGATCCCCGGATTTGGTGCCACAACTGATTCTGCCAGGAAAGAAACCGAAAAACGCTTTTTAGCTGCCGCTAAAGAAATTAAAGTTTTAGGCTTTAAGGATATCAGCGATTCATTAATATCTGTTTATAACGAGTACAGCATTAAAGCGGCAATGAGTTTTGATGCCGACGGCGCTTTCAATTACGAAATTGCTGTGCCGCTTAAGCAAATTGGCTTAACTCCGGGCGATGGCAAAGAGATAGCCTACAATATTAAGCTTAACGGTTTGCAAATTGCCGGCCGTGGCGGCCCTGGCGGTGGAGGTAACTTTGGCGGTGGTGGTGGCGGTGACCGCGACGCAGCAGGCGGAGGCGGAGCCGGTGGCAACGTTGTTGTTGTTGGCGGCGGCGGACGCCGCAACTTTGGTGGCGGCGGCGGTGGCGGTGCCCGTGGTGGTGGCGGCG
>CAMLFI010000165.1 GCA_946479225.1 uncultured Mucilaginibacter sp.
ACAATATTGCTTTGACAAAAGGAACATGGGAGCCTGACGAGCCTATTTTAGTGCGTGTGCATAGCTCATGTGTTACGGGGGATATATTTGGCTCATGCCGGTGTGATTGCGGCCCCCAGTTACACGCTGCCATGGAGATGATAGAAAAGGCAGGCAAAGGTGTTATAGTTTACATGAACCAGGAAGGGCGCGGCATTGGCCTTGTAAATAAACTCAAAGCCTATAACTTGCAGGAAAACGGGTTTGATACTGTTGAAGCTAACATAAAACTTGGTTTTAAAATGGATCAGCGAGATTATGGCGTTGGCGCTCAGATACTGCGCAGTCTGGGGATATCAAAAATGAGGCTAATGAGTAACAACCCTAAAAAACGCGCTGGACTTATTGGCTACGGCCTTGAGGTGGTTGAAAATGTACCTATTGAGATAGCGCCTAACCCACACAACGAGGTGTATTTACGCACCAAGCGCGATAAAATGGATCACGCTATTTTACGTAATCACTAATTCTCGTCGTCTTTATTAGCAGGGCCACTCGGCGGGGGATCGGCTTTAGGCAGGGTTCCCGGTGTAGGTACTATAGGCACGCTTTGGTCAAGCGGAATCAGCCTGCGGTTACGGCGGTTGCCCCTTCTGAATATATTTCGGAAAAAATCGCCAAAGCTGTCAAAATCTTTCTGATAAACTAAACCTATGCCGTTAACATACTGCACATTAAGTTGGTCTCCCGTATTTATTGTATTGGTATTAAGTACCCTGTACGAATAACGGGCAGTTAAATTACCATCGGGCCTAATTCTGTACAAAGCCTCAAAATCTTTTGTCAGTTTATTAAAATCAGAATTCAGCAGGTTCGTGTTGGAGTTTAAGCTGTTGTTGCCGTTATTATTGTATAAGCTTCCGTTGAATATTAAGCGCTCATTTAAAAATTTTAGAGAAGCGCTTGCATCGCTAAATGATTTTATAGTGAGGTCAAACCCTTTAATATTTGATTGTGATATAAGGTTGTTCAGTTTGTTAAACGCAAATTCGCTGAGGGCGCTAGTCGCGGTACGTGCCACCTGACCGCCAAAGTCGCTGCCTGTACCCGGCGCAAAAGCACGACGCACAATAATGCTAAGCGCCTGCTGGCTGCGGTTATTATTGTCAGATAGATAAGTGTTTACATCTTCTTTAATTTGCGGATCAGTAGGAAAGTTAAAGTCAAAATCTATATTCGGCTTTAACAATGATTTTGTAATGATCAAATTAGCTTGTACTAACACTTGCTGACTACCCCTTGGAGATTGCAGGCCTGCGGCTGTGTATAGCGGTGCAATGTCCGTACGCACCTCGTAAACGGCCTTCAGATTAATTTCAGCAGCGCTTGGGTTGCCGGTCCAGCGTATATCGCCGCCCTCGTTTACCACAAAGTTTTTGCTGATAAAATCTTTTGCTGTAAATTCAAACTTGCCCGTTGCAATGCTAAATGTGCCATACATTTCAAAATCGCCAAGACTGTTTATTTTTAGGTTGAGCCCACGTGCGGTTCCGCTTCCCGTTAATACACCGTAGTCGGTAGTTATTATCACAATGCTTTTTTCGTCAACATTCAATACCATGTTAAGCGTTACACCATTAAAATTCTTCTTTTTATCAACCTTATTATTAGTGGTATCCTTATGGCTTACAAACTTTATAAAGTCGTATTCGCTCACCGTGGACGAAGCATTTAGCGGGAGATTAAATACAGTGCCCGCCTGGGTGGTTGCCTCAATATCAATACTCATGTTATCAACAGGCCCTTTAAAACTAAAGGTACCGGTGGCAAAGGCTTTACCGAAGTACATGCGGTTGTCTTTAAACACCGTATTAAGGGCCATCAAATTTCTGGCTTCAAGGTCTACATCAATAATAGGATTGCCCGGGTCAGCAAGATTAACGCTGCCTGTTGCAATACCGGTGCCACCAACGGTATCTTTTAATGTGAGTTTTTGTATGTTGATGATGCTATTTTTTACCGTTACCTTATCATTTAAGATAAAGGGTGTTTTAAGGTAATTAACGGTTAATCCCATATCGTTAAATTCAACATCGCCGTTAAGCTGGGGTCTTTTAGGCGTTCCGGTAAGTTTAAGGTTGGTAGAGAGCGTTCCTTTGATATTTGATACCAGATCTTTAATAAACGGTTCAAAAATAATAGCCCTTGTTTTATCCATTTTTATATCAAAATCGAGCTCATCATCTGCATCGTTTTTTATAAAGTAGGTTCCTTCTACATCCAACGTTTTAAGGCCGTTAGAGGTTATACCTATATTAACTGCAGCCTGCTGTTTAGCGTTATCAAGGTTTGATACTATGGTTGCATCGCCTATCTGTGTATTATTCATTCTAAGCGAATCGATCTTTAACTTAGCATCAATACCAGGCGATTTAAGGATGGATGAAAGCTCAACGTTACCATTAAGCAAACCGTGCAACGCAATGTCTGATGTTCGGGTAAGCTGATTGAAGGTAGCCATATTAAACTTCTCAAAAGCAATGTTTAGCTTATCATCTGTTGATGAGGATATAAACCCGTTTACCTTTACCTTTTGCAAACCGTTTGATAACTCAAAGCCTGTTACCTGTGTTTTGTTATCAAGCAGCCCTACTCTCACTGCCTCTTCTACATGCCATTTCTGGTTTTCCAATATCAGGTCTGATGGTAATATCTCCAATTTGGCAACGGTATCACGCCCAAAAGCTACGCGCCCGTAAAGGTCCAACTGGTTAGTAGCGTTCTTGTCAGCCAGTTTTATATTAAACTTCAAGCTGTCATTGTTCAGGAAATTGGTTACGTCGACGTCCTTCAAATACAGTTTATCGGTCAGATCTATCCGACTCATGGATATATTCAAACTCATAAACTGATCAAGCGTAGACTCGTCCAAGATAAAGTCGTGAAAAACCATATCGCCGTATTTTATAGTTTTGATGAACCCGTTAATGGTAGCGGTCTTTTCTTCAGAATTAAACCGGCCTATAAAAGTTCCCCGTTCGGGTATTTTCAACTCCGGCAAAAATATCGCCGTTAGCGGGTCAAGGTTTTTAATTGACAGATTGAACTCAAAGTTTTGTGGTTTGGGTTCAACAATCTTTGTTTGCAGTGATGGAATATATTTTTTTACGATTGTTTTAAAATAGGATGGAAGAGTAGCCAGATCATAACTTCCCTTTATGCTTCCATCCAGGGCGTCAGACCGGAAACTGATAGAACGTACGTCGCCGATACCCACAGCGGCGATATATATAGAATCAAGCAAATAATTATTCCGCGGATCAACAATGCGGATAGGAGAAAACAACGCTTCGCCCTGCATGTTTTTAAGGCTGTTGCCCGTTATTTTCGTTTTTATTTGCGTGCTGATGGTAATGGTATCATCCAGTAATTTAAGCTTATTAAGACGCGCGTCTGTTATCAGCGCGGTAAAATCATACTCAGGCAGCGCTGATTTTAAATTTACGCTACCGTCGGCGTCAAATTTTACATTAACATCATTTATAGTAAGCCTACCGCTGACTTTTTGGTCAATAAAAGAGCCATTTACAGCTACGTTATGGTAGTCGTATCCTTTAAAGTAGATGTGCGCAATTTTTGCAGTAACCTTTTCATTCAACGTCTCTAATTTATCACCACTGCCCTGAACGTTTGCATTAAACGTAGCGCGACCCAGTTCAGCCTCACCTAACAATGTACCCAAATCAAAATTGTATGCGTTTACTTTACCGCTATAGCTTGGATGGCCATTTTTGTCAATTTTAAGGTTGATATCCGGATCAAACCTTCCCAATTTGGTTTTGAAACTGCCGTAGGCAACAAAGTTATTTTGCAGGCCGGTAAATCTGCCCGTAAAGCTGATATTGCCAAATTTTTCAAGAATATCCGGCGCTTTGGTTTTATTGTTGCCGGTAAAACCTGCAATAATACGGTCAAGATCTTTTTTATTGGTGGCCACCTGGTCAAAGTCGAGCTCCATAAATGTTTTGTCGAAATCAGGTAATCCTTTCAAGCTAAAATCGCCCTTAATAAACGTGGCCTGACCAGTGGTAACCAGCAAATCCTTCGCGCGCAGATCGTTCATCTTGCCTTGTATGCGGCCGGTAAGGTCCAACTCGAATTTCATTTTTTCCAGATCAGCGAAGTATGCGATATCCTTTGATGATAAATGAGACGATTTAAACCGGCCCTCCATGCGGACTTTGTTTTCAAAGTCTTTCATGTCGTCAAAGGTTTTAAAACGCATGCGCAGAAAGTCTTTTACAGTAGAATTGGGCGTCTTTAGCAGTAGGTTTTCTACCAATACCTGATTAGAATCGACAGTGGCATTGGCTGTAAAGTTTTTAATATTAAATCCGCTTTTCTCTTTTAAAGTAAGATTGAATATTTGCGCCTTAAACAAGTGGTTGTAAACGTCCATGTTATTTACTACTGTACTAAAGTTGCGCACATCAATATCATCAAAATTCATCCCCTTAACAGCCTCCTTTTTTAGCAGGTTTTTATACCTAAAATGGAAGTTATTGATTGCTATTTTCTGAAAGATAAGTGTCCAGGGTTTTCCGGGCGCCTTGGTAGTTGTGTCTTTTGAGGCAAGACTATCTACTATAAACTTAAAGTTGGTTTTGTTGCCGGCTAAGTTTTTAAGATAAAACGAGCCATTATCCAATTGAATAAGCTTGAGGTCTATTTTGCGTTCTTGTATACTGCTGAAAACTGAGAAGCCACTTAATTCAATAGTAAGTTTTGGGGTGCGGATAAGGGTGTCTTTTTGCTTATCCAGCACATAAAAATCTTCCAACACTACAGATGTGAAAGGCTTTATATAAATACTCTTTATATCAACTGTAGTACCCAGCTTTTTCGAAAGATATTCGGTAGCTTTTTTAGCCGCCCAGGTTTGCACCGGCTGATACTGAAATACCAATAGCAAAATGCTCAGCATTAAAAACAGGAGCAGAACAATGCCGAGGGCTATTTTGAGTACTTTTTTAATAACTTTGCGGTTTAAACAATTACTGATTTATTGAATTATGATTTACTGAATGCAGCGCAGCCAGCTAATAATAACTCTATAACTCATTTAACTTAATATTGATTGCTAATTATTGATTTTTAATTGCTTAACAGCATTTAATTCAATAATTCAGCAACTCAATAATTCAATAATTAACAATGCCCATAATATTAGCCATAGAATCTTCCTGCGATGATACCTCGGCAGCCGTATGTGTTGACGGCGCTGTATTAAGCAATGTTATTGCCAACCAGGCCATACACGAAGCTTACGGAGGTGTTGTCCCTGAGCTTGCCTCAAGGGTTCATCAGCAGAACATAGTTCCGGCTGTACAACAAGCATTATTAAACGCAAAAGTAAACAAAAATGATATTGATGCTGTAGCTTTTACGCGCGGCCCGGGTTTATTGGGTTCTTTATTGGTTGGCGTGTCATTCGCCAAGGCATTTGCACTGGCAAATAACATCCCGCTTATTGAGATCAACCACATGCAGGCGCACGTTTTGGCGCATTTTATTGCCGATAAAAAGCCGTCGTTTCCATTTTTGTGCCTTACGGTATCGGGCGGGCATACACAGATAGTTTTGGTAAAAGACTATTTTGATATGGAAGTTATTGGTCAAACGCTCGACGATGCCGCCGGCGAAGCCATGGATAAAACCAGCAAAATACTGGGCCTGCCATACCCAGGCGGACCGCTGATTGATAAGTACGCGCGTTTGGGCAATGCCGATAGGTTTAAGTTCCCTGAGCCGCAGATAGCCGGGTTTGATTACAGCTTTAGCGGATTAAAAACGGCTATTCTTTATTTTATCCGCGATAATGTAGCCGCAAACCCTAATTTTATTCAAGAAAATTTAAATGATATTTGCGCGTCGGTTGAAAAGCGTATTGTGACCATCCTGCTTAATAAGTTTGAAAAGGCCGCGAGGCAATATGGTATAAAGGATGTAGCTTTGGCAGGTGGCGTATCGGCCAATACAGGTTTAAGGCAGGGGTTACAGGCTTTAGCTGAAAAGAACGGCTGGAACCATTTTATACCTGCTATGCAATATTGTACAGACAATGCAGGCATGATAGCCATAGCCGGGTACCATAAATATTTAAAAGCAGACTTTACCGGGCAAGAT
>CAMLFI010000166.1 GCA_946479225.1 uncultured Mucilaginibacter sp.
AAGCCGTTTATTTTATATTGTATGTTATCCCAAAAAGTCATAGATCAATTAACATCAATAACCATACTTGCCGGGCCCTTGTAAGTGCCAGGCCTTTATTAATATAAACCCTATTAGTGCGCCGCCTAAGTGTGCAAAGTGTGCCACGTTGTCGCCATTAAATTGTCCCAAACCAAGCATCAGCTCTAAAACAACGTAAAAGGGCATAATGTATTTGGCTTTAACCGGAACAGGTATAAACATGATCATCATTTCGGCATTTGGATATAACATCCCAAATGCGATCAATAAACCAAATATTGCTCCAGACGCGCCCACCATGGATGAACCATATATCCCTTGCAGTTTTTGTATAACTTCTGAAGAAGCTGAAAAATCATCGGCTACAGTAAAACCACCGGTTAGCTGATAAACCTCTATACCCTGCACCAGCAATTGTAACGCAATGCCACCCAATCCACATATAAAATAAAACATGACGAATCTCTTCGAACCCATGTTGTACTCCAAAATGCTTCCGAAAGAGTAAAGTGCAAACATGTTGAATATAATATGCGCCCAGCCACCATGAAAGAACATGTAGGTTATTGGCTGCCATGGTTTAAATAAAGGGGAATCAAAATAATGGGCCGACGCCAGATTGTAAATAGTATTAACCAGGGCAGGATTAAACAACAGGAACGGCAAAAAGCAGATGACATTGATTATAAGCAGGTTTTTTACAACCGGTGATATATTGGCTAAAGGAGATTGCATCATAAATATAAAATTCGGTTATTTTTCAAACCGTTCTAACAATTCAGTTAAGGTAAATGTACTAATAACAGGCTTACTGTTAAGGGCTATGTTGGGCAGCTGGCAGGCAAAAAGCTGATCAGTCAATAAATTCATTTCTTCTAATGACAGTTTTGTACCCGCTTTTAGAGCGGCATTACGCGCCAGCGACCGTGCCAGATTATCCCGTTTATCCAACTTTAAAATACTCAGGTTGTTTTTAAAACCTTCTAATAAATGCTCCAGTAACTGGTGGCCATCGGCATTGTTCAAGTCAGCGGGAACGCCTTCAACTACCACCGTGTTTTTACCAAATTCGCGTATGTCAAAACCCAGCCCGCGTATGTCCGGCAAAAGCTCTTTTAATAACTCAAAATCTGAGCTGTTTAGTGTAAGCGATTGCGGAAATAAGCTTTGCTGACTAACACCCGAATGGTTTTGCAGTTGCTGCAAAAAACGCTCATATAATATCCGCTCGTGCGCGGCCTGCTGGTCTATCAGCATAAAGCCCGATTTAATGGGCGAAATGATAAACCGGTTATGGATCTGAAAAAACTGACGCTCGCTGGTTTTGCTTACTTCCTGCTCATCAACCGCGACGGTTTTTTCTACATGCATCTCATGCTGCGTGCTTGTATCGCGCTTGCTTATTTCATATAAGGTATCCCAGTTTTGCGGGATAGATGCGTTGCGGTGGCCGCCACTATCACGCTGATGGGAAGAAGACGTTAATGGCCTTTCTGAGTTCCTCTCTGCAAAGGGATTGAAAGTAGGATCGAACTTAATTGAGGGTGCAATGATCTCTTCAAACGGCTTGGGCGTTATCAAGTGCTCAATGCTGTTCTCCTGGTCAAAATCTAAACTTGGTGTAATGTTATAACGCCCCAACGAACGCTTTACCGCAGAGCGGACAATGGCGTAAATAGCTTTCTCGTCCTGGTATTTTATTTCTGTTTTTGTAGGATGTACGTTAATGTCAATTTTTGACGGATCGATATCTATAAACAAAACATACAGCGGGAACGACTCATCCGGCAATAACTCCTCAAAAGCGGTTAACACTGCGTGATTAAGATACGCATCCTTTATAAAGCGGTTGTTTACAAAAAAGAACTGCTCGCCACGGGTTTTACGGGCAAACTCGGGTTTGCCTACAAAGCCGTTTAGTTTTATAATGGTAGTATCTTCTTCAACAGGCACCAACCGCTGATTATAATTATTGCCTAACAGATGTACAATGCGCTGCTTTAGGGTAACGGCGGGTAGGTGGTAAACTTCCTGCCCGTCGTGATGTAGCGTAAAAAATACCTCCGGATGCGCCAGGGCGATACGCTGAAACTCGTCGATGATATGCCGCATCTCCACCGGGTTACTTTTTAAAAAGTTGCGGCGGGCAGGGATATTATAAAAAAGGTTTTTAACCGAGATAGAAGTTCCCGGAGTTGCGGAGCAGGCTTCCTGTTTCAATACTTCCGAGCCTTCGATAAACAGCTGGGTTCCCAGCTCATCCTCGTGGCGGCGGGTTCTTAACTCCACCTGCGCTATTGCGGCTATGGATGCCAAAGCCTCGCCCCTGAAACCCATGGTACGGATGGCAAAAAGGTCATCGGCTTTTTTTATTTTGGATGTGGCGTGGCGCTCAAAACTCATGCGCGCGTCTGTACCGCTCATGCCGCAGCCGTTATCAATTACCTGTATCAATGATTTGCCGGCGTCCTTAACAATCAATTGTATTTTATCGGCACCGGCATCAATAGCGTTCTCTATCAGTTCTTTTACGGCAGATGCGGGCCTTTGCACCACCTCGCCGGCGGCTATCTGGTTGGCAACGGAATCCGGTAAAAGCTGAATTATATCTGACATTAAATTTCCCTTCAATTTCTTTCCGATGCTAAATTAATTATTTGGGGGGATATTAGGCTACTAAATGCTAGCTGACCCGAAGGACTTTTTCTGGTTTATAAAAGGCAGTAATTGGATCAAAGCGCAAAGATCATATAACGGGGTGTTGCAGAAATATATACAACACTTTGCAACACTTGCAACAGCTTTTTTTGCAATCATCTGTTTGTTAGTATTTTATAAATATTGAAAGTTTAAACATGCAACACTTTGCAACAGACTTATTCGTCAGGAAGTTTAGCTGTAAAATTGCTTTAAATAGCTAATTTACAGATGGTTGAAAAATGGATATTTTTACCGCTACCATGCAACAGGATATTCTTCTTATCAGAGCTGAATTGAGTCAAAAAATTAAGGAGCTTCCTAACATTATTTGCTAAGCGTTGTATATACTATTACGTTAAATATATTTACCGAAATGTAGTTCCCGCCGCGATGAAAAAACTATGGCCCCTACTGTTGCTTTTAGCAGCAGCCTGTAAAAAGAAGGAATTTAATGCAGACTTGCTGATAAAGAACGCGGTGGTTTACACAGTCGACAGCACATTCACCATAGCCGATGCCTTTGTTATTAACGCGGGTAAAATTGTTGCTGTTGGTAAAGCAGCGGAATTAGAGGAGGAATATCTGGCCCGCGAAGTTATAGACGCGCAGGGTAAAGCCATATACCCCGGCTTTATTGATGCACACACGCATTTTTACGAATACGGATTAGGCTTGCAGCAGGTAAACCTTAAAGGAATATCTACCTGGCACGCGGTAACAGATTCTGTACAGTCATTTGTGAGGAATAATCCCGACGGTTGGGTAATAGGTAATGGCTGGGACCAAAACTTATGGCCGGGTAAAAAATTTCCGGATAAGGCACTGCTTGATTCTCTTTTCCCCATGCGGCCGGTGCTCCTCTCGCGTATTGACGGGTATGCCGCCATTGCCAATCAGGCCGCGTTGGATATTGCGGGTATAAAACCAAATCAGAAAGTAACCGGCGGCGAAATTGAAACCATAAACGGTAAGCTTACCGGTGTGTTGTTGGATAATGCGGTTGGAATAGTCACCCGTAAAATTCCGGCTGCCGACGAGCAGGTAACACAAGCCGCTTTGTTAAGTGCGCAGCAAAACTGCCTGGCGGTGGGTTTAACCACCGTTGACGATGCAGGGTTGCCGTATACCATGGTCAACACTATTAACCAACTACAAAAAAAGGGCGATCTGAAAATGCGGATGTATGTGATGCTGGCGGACAGGGAAGAAAATTATAATTACCTTTTTAAGAACGGTATATTTAAATCACCACGCCTTAACGTACGGTCTATAAAAATGTATGCCGATGGCGCATTGGGCTCGCGGGGGGCGTGCCTGCTGCGGCCCTATGCAGATCAGGCAGGTTGGAGCGGATTTTTGTTGAGTAACCCGCAGCATTTTAAGCAAATTGCAGAGAAGCTGGCCAACACTAATATTCAATTAAACACCCATGCCATTGGCGACTCGGCCAACCGCGTGATGCTGAAAATTTATGCCGGTGTATTAAAAGGCAAGAATGATAAACGCTGGCGCATAGAACACGCGCAGATAGTAGCGCCGGAGGACCTGCACTATTTTGGCGATAATAACATTATACCATCAGTGCAGCCTACGCACGCCACATCTGATATGTACTGGGCGGGTAAGCGTTTGGGAGAAGATCGCATAAAAGCCGCTTACGCCTATAACCAACTTTTAAAACAAAACGGCTGGATGGCGTTAGGTACTGATTTCCCCGTGGAGAACATTAATCCGCTATACACCTTTTACGCTGCGGTTGCCCGCAAGGACTTGAAGGGCTATCCCGAAAAAGGATTCCAACCAGAAAATGCTATAACCCGAACGGAAGCGTTAAAGGGTATGACCATTTGGGCAGCGAAAGCTAATTTTGAAGAAAAGGAGAAAGGCAGCATTGAGCCCGGTAAATATGCCGATTTTGTTATATTAGACGCTGATATTATGCGGATAAGTGCCAGCCAATTGCCTTATGCTAAAGTTTTAAAAAGCTATATCAACGGAGAGAAAGTGTATGAGAAAAAATAGGCCGTTTGGCTTTACTATAATTATATCGGCATTTATTTTACTTAATTCTGCCTGCGCTCAAAATCCATACTCGGGCGAGGCTTACCTTGTTGAACAACGCCAGGTGCAAACGTCAACGGTATTACTCAACAACCGGAAAGATATCATCCCACTAAAAAACCTCGCTGAAAAGAAAATAGCCAGTATCCGTTTCTCTAATGTTTTCGCTGCAGGTTTTGATAGCCTGCTGAATAACTACGCCAAAGTAGAGACCTTTAAAGGCACAGATTATTTGGGCCCTAAAAGCATAGACGATCTTTCGCGCGACGTAAAAATGTATAATACAATTATTGTACAGTTAAACGAAGCAGATATTGTTAATCCCAAGATAACAGATTTTATAAAGGCCAACCAAAAGTTAAAGGATATAATAGTAGCCTACTTTGGCAGGGGCATGCAATTACAATTCCTCAATGATTTTAACGGGCCGATCCTTTGCGCAGAACGTATAACGCCGGTGTCATCCAATTTTGTGGCGCAGGCTATATTTGGCGGAGTAGCTATCACCCAAAAAATAACAACCGCCTATACGCAGAAGCTAACGCCCGGAACGGGTTTTACTACGAAGCAGATCCGTTTGCAGTATACTGTTCCAGAAGAGGTGGGCATCCGATCAGAAAACCTGGCAGATATTGATAAAATAGCCCGTGAAGCCATTGGTCAGCATGCTACGCCGGGCTGCGTAGTACTGGTAGCTAAGGATGGAAAAGTGATATTTAACAAGGCCTACGGCTTTCATACGTACGAGCCGGTAATACAAAATAAGGTGACAGATATTTTTGATCTGGCCTCTATGACGAAGGTATCAGCCACAACAATTGAAGCCATGAAACTGGTAGATGAGGGTAAATTGGATATTAATGCGACAGTGGCTGATTACCTGCCTGAGGCAAAAAATACACCCGCTAAGGATGTGCGTATATGGGAGATACTCACCCACCAGGCGGGTTTTATTGCCGATATACCCACGGTTGAAGTGGTTAAGCCGCAGGAGCACAGCGCGGACTCATCAGCCGCTTACCCGACTAAACTAAACGAGAATTATTATTTGGTTAAAGATTATTTTAAAAATGTAATGTGGCCAAAAATGCTCCGCGGGCCGCTCAGAACGCGCGGGCAATATGTTTACAGCGATGTGGGCATGTGTGTGCTGCAGCAAATAATGGAAAACATTACCGCAACCAGCGAAGCTGATTATACCCAAAAGAACTTCTATACTCCGCTGGGCATGCAAACTACAGGATTTTTGCCGCTCTACCGTTTTGATGCGGACAGAATACCGCCAACGGAAATAGATCGTAAATACCGCAAAGCCACATTGAAAGGTTATGTGCATGATCCTACCGCCGCATTAATGGGTGGGGTAGCCGGGCACGC
>CAMLFI010000167.1 GCA_946479225.1 uncultured Mucilaginibacter sp.
CAAGCACAGCGCCGAATGGGCACTAATGCCGATGGTAATATACTTGGTGGCAGTACGGCGGGTAGCGGCGGCGCTTATCTTAGTAACAATAACTGGGGATTAACAATAAATGGGGGATATGAAACACCATTGGATGAATTGAAAGATTCTTACCGGGCAGCGCCCACCTTCGGGCTCTCGATATTTAGAAGATACAAGCACTTTAACTTTTCTTTAACCGCAGATTACCGCAATTTTCAACCCAAAGAGCGCACATCTACTTATGAAGCAGAATTTAATGGGCAGCCCTTCACAGGAACGCAAACCTTAAGCGATTTCAGAGGAATAGGGGCATATTTGGGCGTTTCATACGAAGTTTTGATAACACCTTCGGCCAGTTTTTATTTTGGGCTGAACGGCGGTTATATACTTTCCAGTTTTAGTGTAACTTCAAGTAATCCTTTTATTGATCTTGATATCTCAGCCAGTTCCAATATTCCTTACCTGGGTCCTAAGTTGGGTGTAAATTTTGCTCTAACAAATACTTTAAATATTGGGGTCGAGGCGCGCTACAGCACCAACATTCTTCAAGCTACAAATAACGGAGTGACAGACGAGGGCGCAGACTTTACCATAAGTACTCAAGGGTATAGCTCTGCGGCGGGTAATATAACTTTAACTTATAGTTTTTAAATTGCACGGTAATTGTTAATTATCGTAAATGACAAAGCATGAGATAATAGCCTGCGACCGTTGTGGCAAACGCATAGAGTGCAAAGCAAATTCTTATACCAAATGCCAATGCAGCAATGTGCAATTAACCCTAAACGAGGTGCAATACATCAGCGAGAATTTTGAGGGGTGTATGTGTGCTGATTGTTTGATGGCTTTGCAAGGGGAGTATAAGGAGGTGATGGGGATAAGATAATAGTTGTATGTCTAAAATTTCCATACGTATATACTGCGAATTTGATCCCCACTATTCTGTAATAATAGAAGATGACAGCCGCGTTGCCTACGCTTATTTACTCGAAGGCGAAGATATCATTGGCGATGTCTGGCTGTATAACCAACAGGAGCCACCTGCAACCTCGTTTTGGCTGCCGGAAGATATGCCGTTTTTAAATCCGAAGGAATACTTGTCAAAGGATGTGGTTATAAAACCCATCGCAAGCGAAGACGAAATAAGATGCGAGTGGACTGAATCAAAAGATGATGGGACAATAGAAGTTGGTATTTATATCCGCGATAAATTTATAGCATCTGTTGCAGTTGGTTCCAAACCGGGCTGGTCTGTGCTGGTAGTTAAGGATGGCCCACTGGCTTATGTGTATTAACATTAAGTCGATCTTCACGCAAAAAAAGGCTGCTAAATAAAAAAGCGTCCCGGTCACCCGCAACGCCTTAAATCCGAAATCGAAAATTCGAAATTCGATATCAGCCTAGCTCATTTTTAGCTTTTTCTGAATATCGGCTACATAACCTTTAAATTTCTTGTCTGTATCTATCAGGTCTTCTACAGTTTGACAGGCGTAGATAACAGTTGAGTGATCGCGGCCGCCAAAAAAGCTGCCTATTGATTTAAGCGAGCTTTTGGTATGCGCTTTAGCCAAATACATTGATATTTGTCTTGCCTGTACAATTTCGCGTTTGCGGGTTTGTGATTTTACCATTTCAATAGGTACTTCAAAGTATTCGCAAACCAGGCTTTGTATGTACTCCATTGATATTTCTTTTGAAGAATTTTTTACAAAGTTCTTCAGCATTTGCTTAGCCAGGTTCAAATCTATTTCCTTGCGGTTAAGGGTTGATTGTGCCAGTAATGATACCATCGCGCCTTCCAACTCACGCACGTTATTATCAATGTTATGTGCTACGTATTCAATTACATCATCGCCCAGATCAATACCATCCTGATAAGTTTTGTTTTTAAGGATTGCCATACGAGTTTCCAGATCAGGTATCTGCAAATCAGCAGAAAGGCCCCATTTGAACCTTGACAGTAGGCGTTCCTCTAAACCAGCCAGGTCTTTAGGCGCTTTATCTGATGTAATGATCAGTTGCTTGCCTGATTGGTGCAGGTGGTTGAATATATGGAAAAAGAAGTCCTGTGTTTTTTCTTTACCGGCGAAGTTGTGCACGTCATCCATTATCAACACATCAATAGCCTGATAAAAGTTCACAAAATCATTAATATTATTGTGTTTAAGGGCATCAACAAATTGCTGGGTAAACTTCTCGCACGATACATAAAGCACCAGTTTATCAGGCAGCGTTTGTTTAATTTGATTGCCTATAGCTTGCGCAAGGTGAGTTTTACCTAAACCTACGCCACCATAAATCATTAACGGATTAAATGATGTGCCACCCGGTTTGGCTGCCACGGCATAACCTGCCGAACGGGCCAAACGGTTGCAATCTCCCTCAACAAAATTTTCAAAGGTATATTGGCGATTAAGCTGCGGGTCTACATTCAGCTTTTTAAGCCCCGGTATAACAAACGGGTTTTTTATATCCTTATTAATTGAAATGGGAATGGGCATAGACTGCTTTTTTGACTCGGCACCGTTACCGTTTGACGGCATATTTGTAGTATACGGTTTACTTGCCGAGGATTGTTCAACAACAATGTTATATTCCAAACGCCCGTCGTCACCCAATTGTTTTTTAATTGTTTTGCGCAGCAGGCCAACATAATGCTCCTCTAACCATTCGTAGAAGAACAGGCTGGGAACTTGTATCGTTAAAACACTTCCTTCCATCCTTAAAGCTTTGATCGGCTCAAACCAAGTTTTGAAGCTTTGGGCCGGTATATTGTCTTTTATGATTTGCAGGCAGCAATTCCAAACGTTAGTACAAGTTTTTTCCATATAAAATTTTAGTAAAATATTGAATTACAACCCTCAGCGATGCATTCTTTGGGTCTGCTACGGAACATCGAATATTCAGAAAAAAAGCGAATTAAAAAATTAAATTTTAACTTTTTATTGAAATAAATTTTGAAAAAATAACATGTTTTATTGTTGATTTTTCATGACAAAGAAGTATATTTTTAGCACCAAAATCGTTAAATTGTGTGTTCTAACACGTTATAATGCGTTTGAGCGCTGTGCAGGCACTTTTTGAACTGCAACCAGCAATACTTTTAGAGATTCCGCACGCTTTTTCAGGAAGACAAAAAGCACTAAATACTTCTTTTAGGAATAACATTCAGTTAATATTCGCCAAAAACCTCGCGTAGCGTTCCGGCAATTTCGCCAAGGGTGGCGTAGGCTTCAACTGCGGTCAAAATAAAGGGCATTAAGTTCTCACTACCCTCTGCTGCTTTTTTTAGTTGTGTTAACGATTTGTTAACCAGCGCATTATTTCTGGACTTTTTAAGCGTGGTGATTTTTTCGATCTGATCAAGCCTTATTTTATCGTCGACCTTAAAGGAAGCTTCGGCTTTTTCACCATCCTGCCCAAACTTGTTAACACCCACTATAATGCGCTCGCCACTTTCAATTTCCTTTTGATAGATATATGCAGATGCCGCTATCTCCTGCTGAATATAGTCCTGTTCAATAGCTTTTACCGCGCCACCCATGGCCTCTATCTTATCTATATATATATAAGCGGCTTTTTCTAATTCATCAGTAAGTGCTTCTATAAAATAGGAGCCTGCCAGGGGGTCAACCGTATCTGTAGCTCCGGTTTCAAAAGCTATGATCTGCTGGGTGCGCAGCGCAATCTGCGCCGCTGCCTCGCTGGGCAGGCCAATAGCTTCGTCAAAACTGTTGGTGTGTAATGATTGGGTGCCGCCCAGCACGGCCGCCAATGCCTGTACAGTTACCCGGCTTATATTGTTCATGGGTTGCTGCGCGGTAAGTGTTGAGCCGCCGGTTTGCGTATGGAACCGTAACTTTTGTGCACCTGCATCCGTCGCGCGCATTTGTTTGGTAATGTTAGCCCACATGCGCCGCGCGGCCCGGAACTTGGCAATCTCCTCAAAGAAATTGTTATGGCAGTTAAAAAAGAAGGAAATCCTTTTGGCAAATACGTTAATATCCAACCCCCGACTGATGGCCGCATTTAAGTAAGCCTTGCCATTAGCCAGCGTAAACGCCAACTCCTGCACCGCAGTTGAACCCGCTTCGCGGATATGGTAGCCTGATATAGATATAGTGTTCCATTTTGGAAGTTCTTTGCTGCAATACTCAAATATGTCCGTTATCAGCCGCATTGATGGAGCAGGTGGATATATATAGGTACCGCGCGCGGCATACTCTTTTAATATATCATTCTGTACCGTACCTGACAGCTGGTTCAGATCTGCCCCTTGCTTTTTTGCTAACGCGATGTACATAGCCAATAGCGTGGCGGCCGTTGCGTTGATGGTCATAGAGGTGGTGATGTCTGCCAGCTTAATGCCATCAAACAAAGCTTCCATATCTTTTAACGAATCAATTGCCACGCCCACTTTGCCTACCTCCCCTTCGGCCAGTTCATGGTCTGAATCGTAACCAATTTGTGTAGGTAGATCAAACGCCACTGACAGGCCCATTGTGCCCTGACTTAATAGATAATGGTAGCGCTTGTTAGATTCCTCTGCCGTTGAAAAACCCGCGTATTGGCGCATAGTCCAGGGTTTGCCTCTGTACATGTCTTTTTGAATGCCGCGGGTGTAAGGGAATTTGCCGGGTAATTCATTCATCGCCGAGCGTTCGGTATAAACCTCCTTTATCTCAATTCCCGATGTAGTTGTTACCTTTTTGGCCGGCATAATGCTATAATATATTGTCAAGGTCCTTGCGGATGAGGCCGACTGCTATGTCATAAGGATCGTTCTCTAACTGGCTTAGATGTGCTAAAATGATCCTGGCCAACTCCATGCCGCTGGCATTTTCGGGCAATGCCTTTGCGGCATTACTAACTATGTTTAGGGTATCATTTTTTAATTGCTTTATTACGCCCCAGGCACGTAAAGTCACATATATCTGTTGAGTAATGTTATGCTGATACTCATTACGCACCTCGTTTACAACTAAAGCATGTAATTCCGACGCAGTATAATCGCCGGCCTTTAACCGGATAAGCATGTTAGCAGGATTTACGCGCTCAATAAATAATACCATACGCTCATATGCTTGTAATCGCAAGGGTAGCGTTTGGCTGCTTATGTTTTTTTTTAACTCCAGCAATTGTATTGTGTCCTGTTTATCCAGGTAAGGCTTTATAAGATAAAAAGCAATCCAAACAACACCAATACCGGCAACAGTATATTTTACTATATCTAATAAAAAAGGGTAAAGATCCATGCTGATGAAATATGTTAGGTGCAGGTCATAAAAAAGGCCGACTCAACAAAAATCCGCATTTTACCTTATATTTGTGTAGTTAATTAAAAATAACATGAGTGTAGCCGTTGAAGCAGCTCCGGTAACGTTTACAACCGGCGCAGTAAAAGAATTACATAAATTAAAAGATCAGCAAGAAATAGGCGAGGATTTTGGCCTGCGCGTTGGTGTTGAAGGTGGCGGGTGCGCCGGCATGAACTACGTTTTAGGTTTCGACCAAAAAAAGGAAGGCGATAACGAGTATTTTATTGAAGGTATAAAGGTATTTATGCACAAAGCGCATGGCATGTATCTTGCAGGCATGCAAATAGATTTTCAGGATGGATTGAATGCCCGCGGATTTACCTTTAGCAACCCAAATGCTGCAAGTACCTGCGGCTGCGGAACTTCGTTCGCTGTATAAAGACATTATATCCACCTATATAAACAAAAAGCGGCTTCGATATTTTCGAAGCCGCTTTTTTATTGATAAATACTTTTATTAATAAGATTCTAATTCGTTTTTTACCATCTCCATTAACCACATAGGCGTTGATGTAGCGCCGGCTATACCTACCGCGTCGCCGGGTGAGAACATAGACGGACTTAACTCCGCAACCGAAGAAATAAAATAAGTATCGGGATTATGTTTGCGGCATACTTCAAACAGCACCTTTCCGTTTGATGATTTAACGCCGGAAACAAAAACTATTTTATTATGCTTTTTTGCAAATTCAGGCAGGTCCTTGTCGCGGTTTGATACCTGGCGACAAATGGTATCATTAGCATTCAGCTCATAACCACGGCTCAGCAATTCATCTTTTATCTTGTAAAATTTGTCTGTGCTTTTAGT
>CAMLFI010000168.1 GCA_946479225.1 uncultured Mucilaginibacter sp.
GGTAACGCAGGTTCTTTTTCAGGAACTTTGTCCAGGCTTCGTCGCCGCCTACAGGGGCGGGTAATACGCTTAATACACCTGTTGAATGAATAGCGTCGCTTTCAGTAATGTCCCCACCGGGCCCGTTGCTTGTGTTAGTTTCCGGCGGAGCGTTTGTAGGCCCGTTACTCGGTCCGTCCACATTAGTTGGGCCCACTGCCACCTTTTCAAGTTCATCAATAGTTGCGGGCTCTACTTCAGTTGGAGTTGCAGTAGGCACCATGTCAACAAACTGTCTGGTTTTCACCGGCTCCGCAGCTTTGGGTTTTTCTAATTCCGCTTTTACAGGCTCTTCTTTTTTAGGTGGAGCGGATGGCGGCGTAATATCTACCACAGCAACTACTCTGTCAGGATCCGTAAGTTTCGGTTCCACCTTAATTGCGGCGCCAAGCGCCACGGCCCCACCCACCACCACTACAACCGAGATAAGCAAAGCCCGGCTTAAGTTTTCAGCGTAATGTTGCCTGATGTTGTAGGCACCGTACTCTTTGTTACGTTTGTCGAATACAAGGTCGAGCCACTCGCTCTTGTACAAATTGAAGTTTGAGATAAGCATATTGATTGAATTTAGATTGACTGTTAAAACGTATTCTAATTTACTATTAAAACGAGTCCTAAATCCAACTTGTTGCAACATTATTGCATTTTAGTATTATTGCAACAAAATTGCATTATTAATACATTTTGCACAATCAACTAAATCATTAGTTATAATATTTGTAATGAAATGGCCTATAAAAAAATGGGCCATTTGTATAAAATGCACCCTTAAAATAAAAATTTGATAAAATTCTGCGCGAAAGCGGCGTATTTTGGGGAAAACTTAAAAAGTGTTGTGCGGAAAAATCTGTTTCTAACGCCTTCTCCTACCAGTTAGTAGCAGGGATAGCCGCCTTCTTCACTTCCTTTTTTACAGGAGCAACCGGAGTTTTCATATAAGTTGTTAATGTATTGCCTATACCTTTAATATTAGCCAATAGCTTAGCAGTGTAACCATCAAAGTCTTTTTTTGAAAGAATAGATAGTCCTTTTTCAAGGGCTACATCTTTTCCGCTTTCGGGTACGAAATTGGCGAAGCGATCACGTTGGTAAGGGACTATCACAAAATCGGTAAACCAGTAACGGTAACGGTTATCTTTTACTTCGATGGTCATAGTATAATCAATACGAGCATCCTCGTGCATAGCTACAGATGATTTTTTGGCCACCAATACGCCGCCTGTGGCATGGATGGTACCTTTATCAGCATCTTTAAACTTTAGCTTGGCGGTAGCAAAAGCCTTTTTTGCAAACCGCATTGCACGGGCCTGCAAGCTATCGGCAGAAGAAGCCGGCTGTGCAACTACCTGGTAATATATGTATTTGTTATTCTCATCAATCACCAGCGAATCTGCCTGTGCAGAAGCTGTAGCAACCTTAAAAACAATGCAGATTATAGCTAGTACTATTTTTTTCATATTGTAAATATAAAACAAAAGCCGCCCTTTTGAGGCGGCCTTTGCAAACAATTATATACCTATCAAATATTAGAAGGAATAAACAACAGCTAATAAAGCTTGAGCTGCTTTTTTAGTTGGCAAGCCGGCTTTGTCCATAAAAGCTTTTGCTGAACCATTATCAATTCTGAATTCAGGGATGATGGTTAAGTTGCCAGATTTGATGTTAGCTGTAGCTGTTACTGCAGTTACAGATTCGCCCGGAGCTATTTTGCTGTAAGTAGCTACAGTGTTTTTAGCTTTGAAGTACTCACCACGTAAACCTAAGGTTACGCCTGATGAAACTGCTAACTGAGGATATAATGCAACACCTGTGAAACCACCTTTACCGGCTGTGTTTGGCAATGTGTAATCAGCAGCGTTTAAACCTAATTTAAAGGCGCTTGTTACCTGATAAGCAGTTGTAAGGTCGAACTCAGTTCCAGCAGAAGGACCTGTTAGAACGTTTAAATACGCGTTCCAACCTTCAACCGGAGATACGAATAATTGAGCACCGAAGTTGTCTATTTTACCGGCAGAGGTATAAGCGTTCCATCCGTCGTTAAATACACCAGCCATTAAGCTTGCTTTTGATGAGAAAGCGTAAGTAGCTTTAAAACCAGCATTTTGGAACGGACCGTTAGTGAACATGTAAGAAGTAGAGTAGTTGAAGTTGCCAACAGGGCTAATTACTTCATAACCAACAAATGTTGCCATATAACCCATTGTAAAAGTTAACGCGTCTGTAGCGGCAAAATTTACATATAAGTTTTGTATGTGGTATGAGTCGCCTGCTGCACCTGGCAATATTGATTGCTCTTGTCCGCGTGGGCCGAAAGCAACTTCACCAACAAATGATGTTTTACCGGTTGTTTTCTTTAAAGCAATATCAACCATACCGATCGAGAATGAATTGTGATCAGTAGCAAAGCTGGTTCCAAGCTGGCTTGATTTAGCGAAATCGTATTTGTAGTACGCGTCAACCGATCCCGAAATAGTTAAAGGGGTGTCGCCTGTGTCAACAGCCATAGTTAATTCACGAGTTGTACCAAAACTGGTAGCCTGTGCCGTAAATGTTCCCAAAGCGATCAATGATAAAAGTAAGATTTTTTTCATGATGATTAATTTGATAAGTGTTTGATGATAATTAATTGATTAAATCGTTAGTAAGTTGTTTTTTTTATGTTAAATCTAAAATTAAAACTCCTTTTAACTTAAATACTAGCTTATTTAAAATGACTTTATTTAAAATTTAGCCTATATTTTTTAAATAATTAGTATTTATAAGTTTAGTTTGTTAGAATTTTCATAAAAGTATGTATGTATTTTGTTAAAAACAAGGAAAATGATAAAAAAAATTAAAAAACACATAAATATTACCAAACATTTGTAATAAAACACCGATATATTTATGTGATTAGCAATTATTTTCAATAGAAAATGTATTAAAAATGAGAATACCGAGTATATAAAACAAAAATTCGCTTATAAAACATTAAAATATTACTTAATGCGCTTTTATTTACAAAACGAGAATTTTGCGTAAAATCCCTTCGGAATTGATAAAAAATTGCAAACCGGCATGTTGTATTTTAATTATCAGGCGTTATCCTGGGCCTTATAAAATTTATTACTTAAAAATTTAGGCGATATTTTAAATGATAATTCTAATTTTGATTTAAAAACCAATCGTAAAAGCAAATTATGCCCAATATTAGATTTCATGCCCTGGAAGCTGTGCTTACCAGAACAACGCCCGAGGTAAAGGTGCCTTCTCAAAAGATATCCGACTACTACGGCGCCAATGTTTTTGATATGCAGAAAATGAAAGATTTTCTGTCAAAAGACGCTTACCAAAGTATTATTACAGCGATTGAAAAAGGCGAACCCATACAGCGTGATATGGCTGAGCATGTAGCTACTGCCATGAAATCATGGGCGATTGCTAAAGGTGCTACCCACTATACCCACTGGTTTCAGCCACTTACCGGTACCACTGCCGAAAAGCACGACGCGTTTTTTGAGCCTACGTCTGATGGCGGAGCAATTGAGGTATTCTCGGGCGATGCACTGGCCCAGCAAGAGCCCGATGCATCAAGTTTCCCGAGCGGGGGTATTAGAAATACTTTCGAGGCACGTGGTTATACTGCATGGGACCCCTCCTCTCCCGCCTTCTTAATGGCACGTACTTTATGTATACCTACTGTGTTTGTATCATATACAGGCGAAGCACTTGACTATAAGGTTCCATTATTAAAAGCGGTAAACGCGCTTGACAAAGCCGCGGTTGATGTTTGCCACTATTTTGATAAAAGCGTTGAAAAAGTTAATGCATCATTAGGAATAGAGCAGGAATATTTTTTGGTTGACAGTGCGCTGTTCAATGCAAGGCCAGATCTTTATTTGACAGGTCGCACATTGTTCGGGCACATGTCAGCAAAGAACCAGCAGTTAGAAGACCATTACTTTGGTTCAATACCTAGCAGGGCTTACGCCTTTATGCAGGATATGGAAACCGAAGCCTTATTATTAGGCATCCCGTTAAAAACGCGCCATAACGAAGTAGCGCCATCGCAATTTGAATGCGCGCCGATATATGAAGAGATAAACCTGGCTATTGACCATAATCAGTTGCTAATGGACATTATGGATCGTGTTGCCAAAAAGCACAACTTCCAGGTGTTATTGCACGAAAAACCATACGAGGGCATAAATGGTTCGGGCAAGCACAACAACTGGTCTATGATAACCAATACAGGCAAAAACCTGTTATCGCCCGGCAAAACACCAAAAAACAACCTGATGTTCCTTACCTTTTTTGTAAATACAATAAAGGCGGTTTATGAGCATGCTGATCTGCTGCGGGCTTCCATAGCATCTGTTAACAACGACCATCGCCTGGGTGCCAACGAAGCGCCTCCGGCTATTATCTCTATATTTTTAGGTACACAGTTGAGCGATCTGTTGGATGAGATAGAAACATCGCGCATCAGCAAAAAAATAAAAGACGATGCCATGTTATGGCAGGGTATCCCTAAAATACCACAAATATTAAAGGACAATACCGACCGTAACCGTACCTCGCCATTTGCATTTACCGGCAACAAGTTTGAGTTGCGCGCCGTAGGATCATCGGCTAATTCAGCCAGCCCTATGACGGTGCTTAATATGATAGTAGCTGATCAGCTTAAGAAATTTAAGCATGATGTAGATAAACTACTAAAGAAGGGCGAGAAAAAAGACGTGGCCTTATTAATGGTGATCAAAAAATACATCAAAGAGTCTAAGGTTATCAGATTTGAAGGCAACGGTTACAGCGACGAGTGGGAGAAAGAAGCAGAAGCGCGCGGCTTAGCTAACATTCGCACCACGCCAAAGGCGCTGGATGCAATGATTACCGAAAAATCGGAGTTGTTGTTTGCCGAAACCGGCGTATTTACCCGTCGCGAGGCTCATGCAAGGCACGAAATATTACTGGAGAGTTTCTATAAAAAATTACAGATAGAGGCCCGTGTTATTGGCGATATGGTAATTAATATTATTATCCCGGCAGCATTAACTTACCAAACCAAATTAGTGGAAAATGCTTGTGGACTTAAGGAACTGGGGCTTGATGCGTCAACTTACCAGGTGCAGCTTAGTATAATTAAGCAAATTGCTGAACATGTTAACTTTATCAAATCAAATGTTGAGCAAATGGTTGATGAACGCAAAAAAGCAAATAAAATTGAAGATGTGCGCGAGAAGGCAATTGCTTATGATGAAAAAGTAAAAAGCTTTTTCCAGCCTATCCGCTATCACGTTGACAAACTGGAGCAAATAATTGATGATGGCATTTGGCCGTTGCCAAAATTCAGGGAATTGCTATTTGTTAGATAGTACAACCGATTAAAGAATGAAAAGCGATCTGATTGATCGCTTTTTTTATGTTGAAGTATTTAGCTTTATAAAATGAAGTGGATAACCCGCGAAAAACCCAAAATTGATAGGATTGCCTGCCCCTGGCTAATAAAGCGGTTTATAGATGCAGATGCCGAGATAATTTATGTTCCGGTTGATGAAGTGCTCACAACCGCCTCAAAACTTAATGCAATACCCTTTGATGTGGCCGGGACAGAATACAGCCATTATAAGGACCAATGTACGTTTGATTACATCATAAAAAAACATAAATTAAAAGACCCGGCCCTAAACCGTATTGCAGCAATTGTACGCGGAGCGGATACAGACAGGCATGATATTACGCCTCAATCTGCCGGATTAGAAGCTATATTTTCAGGCCTCTCCTACAATTTTGCTGATGACCAGGAGCTATTGAAATTTGGAATTACTATTTACGATGCGTTGTACAGCTGGGCAAAACACCTGTATCAGCTTAAACATACTCAAAACCCAACTGAACAACTTTTGTTGCAGGCACTAAATACTTACATCGGTAAAGACAAAAAAACTCCCGAATGGGCCAAAGAGCTCAGATCTATTATTCAGGACCAGGTTGATACCAATATGGCACTTAGTCTGCAAAAAGCGTCGGAAGAACTGGAAATAAACCCCGCTTATCTTTCCAGAGAGTTTTCCAAATACTTTGATGATCTAACGTTTGGCGAGTACATCCGCAAATTGCGAATAG
>CAMLFI010000169.1 GCA_946479225.1 uncultured Mucilaginibacter sp.
GATACGGTTAGCCAGAAACTCTATAACATCGCTCTTTTGTGCCGAGTTACGGAAATAGTTGGCAATGGTTGGCTCCAGCACCTGCGATACCAGGTTAAGGGTATTACCAAATCTTGCTATAACTTTTGGTGCCTCATTGCGCGGTATGTGGATGATCTGTGATACATCCAGATTAAAGGTAAAGCCATCATGTGAACGCACCTTTATAGTACACAGATTTTTATCCAGCTCGTGCGCCTCAGTGCGGCTGTTGGCCCAGTTTAACACGATGTTGGTAGTAGGTACAATCTCAACCGCGTGGGTATGAACGTTAATAGGATGCTTACCGGGATCAAGCGGTTCATCCCAAACACCTTTTTCCTGCTTTTTAACAATATTACCGTGCTTAAAAGCTTCGCCGCTGGTGTCGGTACCTTCCGGCCCAACAAACGAGTTCACTACGCCCACAAAACCGATAGGAATGTAGATCATATCTACCTGCTCTACTGTAACAAACCAAGGGTTAAGGTAATAGGTACCGGCCAGTATCACATCCTCCTGCAAACCCTTCATACCACCTGCATTTATAAATGCTATCGGGTCCTGATAATTTTTATGGCCGGTTACAGGCATACCTGCAATTTCGCCTTTGCCCAGCGGCTCGCCGTCGCGAGTGGTTACAATACCCACTTTGTTATCGTGAATTTGAGTAACAGGGACCATTTGAACCTCGAACAAAAAGTTATTGATACGGTAACTGCCCGGCGTTAAAAACGCGGCCTGTGCCCCTTTTTGCCCGTTATTATCAAGGAAAGCGATAGCATCCTGAAATTTGTCGCAATCAACAGGCTTACCCAATACGCGACCGATGTCTAACGGCGCGCCATCCTTGGCTTTTACAAGCCCCAGCATGTTTTGCTCAATGATAGTGAAGGGAGCCATGGTGATGTCGTATTGCCACGGCCACATGCGCCAATACAAACCCGGCGCCAGGGTTTTTGCCTGCATACCTGCCTCGCCATGAATGGCAACTATACGGCCGTCGGGCAGACGGTTACTGTTTGACAAGGTGAACTTTTTCACCACCAAACCAATACGATCATCGGGAACGATAACCATACCGCAGAAAACGCGCAATACTGATTTATACAGCAATGCAAGGGCTATGACAGGCACAGCCCACCACAGTTGAACAATTAAATTATTCATTTTAAATTGAATTTATAAACCGGATCCCTTAAGGTGCGGGCTCCTACTGATAACCTATAGCTTTTGTTGAGACCTTAACTATAAAGTGTGTTGTTTAGCAAGAGAGATTATAAGCTTTGCTGTCGAAGATTTTTCATAACCAAGTACCTAATTTTGTGAACTTTTTGGCCGCTCAAATATCCATCTTTAGTGGATCACTGCATCCGTAAATGGCAAAATCTATTTACAACTTATGGTTGTAATCCGGCTAAAATGTAAAGCCCGGTCACCCAAGTTTGGATAGGACATTATTGTCCACCACGACGCCAGAACTAAATTTTTCATTAATTATTTTGTTTTTTTCCGGAACCCTTAAGGTGCGGGCCCTCACAATACTTGCAGCTTTTATTGGACCTTAGCTATATAGTGTCTTTATGACACTAACAGTTTCGGTTTGTTACAAAAATTCGCACTTTTTTTTAAGAACATATCTGTATTTATTTGTTTATACTCTACAGTCCACGCTCCCGATCATCATTAAATATGAGTAGCATGAAAACCAACGATAAAGACACAAAACATACAGCCAAAACCGACGAACGGCATAAAGGATCATCCCCGGCCGAAGAGTTAAAAACCGAGGGCCCATTAAGTGAAAAGGACGAAGTAAAACAGGCAGAGCGTAACACCCAAAAACAGCAAAACAAGGGCAAATAATTTACTACTTTAGGTTGATGAAACTTAGCAGCTAAACCCCTAATGAAGAACTCACCGCTAATTCTATTGCTTTTTTTATTGTCTCTTTCTTTTAACGCCTTAGCGCAATCGCCAGACAAGCAACTCTATCGCGATATTATACGAATGGATAGTATTTATTTTGATGCGTATAACCGCTGTGATATGGAGAAACAGACCACTATCTATGCCGATAGCCTTGAGTTTTACCATGACGGCAGCGGACTGGAAACATCTAAGGCGAAACTACTGGCAGCAATAAAAGAAAATATCTGCGGTAAAGTAACGCGTGTGCTGGTACCCGGAAGCATTGAGGTATATCCGCTGCCCGGTTTCGGTGCGGTAGAGATAGCACAGCATCAATTTATTAATCACGCCCAGAATGACCTTTTATCTAAACCCGATAAATTTGTGGTGGTGTGGCGATATCGGAATAAGCAATGGCAGATAACACGAGTTATTAGTTTGCATATGAACAATTGAAAAAAGGCTCTTCCTATAAAAGAAACAAACTGAACGCAATTCCATATGCGCACAACAACGACGTATAATTGCTAATTTAGTCCAATGAAACCTATCAGTTTAAAAAAATACGCCTACTTTATTTTATTGGGATGCTTACTGTTCAGCGCTTGCAAGCACGCGGTTACGGCTACTGATCTGTATGGCAAATGGAACTATACTAAGGTAGAAAACCCTAACCAAAGTCCGCCGGGTGGGGTGCCCACCTACGAGCTGCGGGAGCAGGCCCCTTATATTGAATTTACAAAAGCCGACAGCCTACGCATGGTTTGGGGCGGCAAGCTCCTTTCGCATGGAACCTTTACGGTTGACGGCACCAACATACGATACAAAGAAATTTTACCCGACGGCAGCACCCGCAGTTTTCCGTTTTATATTTCGAGTTTTAAAAATGGTAGCATGGTGTTTGAAACCGTTGGAAAAGATGTTTCGAGGGCAACCGTGGTGAAGGAGTAGTTTTTCAGTAGGCTTTAACTTTTTTAAAATAAAAGGTGATACTTACGTTATTTTAGGAACATCTGTATAAAAGCGCATTATTATGGCGGATAAAACTTCTCTTTCAATAGTTGAGCAACGGCAGCAGTTTTTTATGCAGCTGTATAAAAAAGCCTTTCCCGGCGTGGCGCGGCATGTGGCCCGTTTAGGCGGATCGTTTGATGAGGCTAAAGATGTATTTCAGGATGCGCTGGTAATTTATTACGAGCAGTGCGTCGCCAAAAAAACTGAACCGGGTAATCCCGCTGCTTATCTGATGGGTACAGCAAAAAATCTGTGGCTGAAACGTTATCACCAAAATAATAAATTCACATCGCTTGAATTGGTTGAGGTCTTGCCGGAAGAGCAGCATAAGCAACCATCTGACCGTAAGCTGCTACGTTTTTTACAAACTGCCGGTAAAAAATGCATGGACCTGCTTAAAAGCTTTTACTACGATGAGCAACCACTAAGTGAAATAGCCGAAGCGTGCGGATACTCAGGTGTACGGTCTGCAACGGTGCAAAAATACAAATGCATTGAAAAAGTGCGCGAAACCATAAAACAAAAAGCCCTGACGTATGACGACTTTATGGCGTGAGACGCAACAGATAGAGGCCCATTTACTGGACACGGCAGATACAGGCAATGCCCTGCTTTTTGAGGCCCGTATGTTGCTGGATGACAACCTGGCCGATAAAGTGCGGTGGCAGGAGCGTACTTACAATATGGTGCGGCAATATGGGCGGCAACAGCTTAAAACGGAAATTGAAGAAGTACACCAGCAACTTTTTGAAAGGCCGCAGCATCAGGGCTTCGCGCAGAGAATAAGAGCGCTTTTCAGCAAAAAATAAACCCTTAACGTATGAATATCGACAAAAAAGAATTCCGCAAGTTTGCGGCAGGGCACTGCCATGTCAATACCGATCGTATTGACCAATACATAAACCAAACGGAAAAGGTCGCTTTGCCACAGGCCATGACGCCCTATATTACCGAAGAACGCGAGATGCGGGTGGCGCAGATGGATGTATTTTCGCGACTAATGATGGACCGCATTATATTTTTGGGTGCCCCCGTTGACGATAACATTGCCAACATTATACAGGCGCAGCTTCTCTTTCTGCAATCAACCGATGCTAAAAAAGACATTCAGCTCTACATCAACTCACCGGGTGGGTCTGTTTATGCCGGCTTCGGTATTTATGATACCATGCATTTTATAAGTCCAGATGTTGCTACTATTTGTACCGGCACGGCCCTTTCAATGGGCGCCATTTTGCTATGCGCAGGCGCACCGGGTAAGCGGGCAGCTCTGCAACACTCGCGCGTTATGCTGCACCAGCCGCTTAGTGGTGTACAAGGCCCGGCATCAGACATTGAAATTACCGCCCGCGAGGTCTTAAAAGTAAAAAAGGAATTGTACGAAATAGTTGCTAAACACAGCGGTCAAACCTACCAAAAGGTGCACGACGTTAGCGACCGCGATTACTGGATGGTAGCCGCCGAAGCCAAGGAATTTGGAATTATAGATGAGGTGCTGGGATAACAGTTGGCTGTTATTAGCTGGCAGTTTGCCTTAACGCTTTATGGCGCGCTGCTTCCGCTCACAATTATCTTACCGGCTGTTGCCCCTACTTGTCCGGCCATGTTTGCACCTTCAATTTTTAGACTGTAGGTAGCAGGCTTACCGGCGGCGTAAAAGCTGATCTGCGCATTGCCGTCTTTGTCGGTAATAATGCTTGGTTCCCAATGAATGGTTGTGCGCAGATCGTACTTTACGGCATCGTTTTTCACCAAATACCTGGGCCGGTAAAATTGCTTGTAGGTATTAACAGCCATAGGGCGATATACTTCGGCGCCGGGTATTTTTTCCAGGTATGGGCCTATGCCTGCGCGGGTAGTAACGTATACAGTGTTAACACCCATCCGCTTAAAAACCTCAACGCCGGTAACGTCCGCCGCTTTTACTCTGCTTAACTCACTTATCAAAAAATCAACATAACCTCTCGGCCCCTGCACGCGTGTATATACCATGTTAATGTTTATTCCATCTATCAAAAACCTCACGGGGATCCTTTTTATACCAAGCGTGGTAAATGCTGACGTTATTCCCTTGCCACGCTCTGAAGTTACCATTGTAAACTCTCCAAAGCCCTCCACGTCTTTTTGTAATATCTGGTAAAGATTGCGCCCGTCTCGTTTCTGCAGGTCGGCATCGTCTAATACAAGGTCGGGGTTGCCTATTCCAAGCGCGTTTGATGCCCGGCTTATTCTCTTGCCTGATATCTGCACCTCCTTTAACAAGCGTCCGTCAGTTCCCGCTAAATCAGCGGCATCTTGTCGCGCTAAGGTAGTGGTCACTGTATTAACCAAAACGCTGTCTGCGTTTACATACCATGGTAAAAAAGTTTCTTTAAGCGGCGCAAATTCAGGCGCGTTAAACCTGTCAATTTTTATATCAATGCCGGCGTTTTTTCCACGCTTGTTTTTAGCTTGTATCATGTATGATGCCGTATCAACCGGCAGCAAGTCATCAAACCTGAACCGTCCATTGGCATCTGTCGTAGTCTCCAATATAGCCGATGGATTTTTTGATATAATTACTAATGACGAGCCCACAACAGGTTTGTTGCCATAATTTACCACCGTGCCTTGCACCGCAAAAACAGGTTCGGCGGCAAAGTCGGCTTTTTGCGTTTCATGTAATACCTCATCCCATTTATAGCCTACCCAACCTTGCGTTAACAGCAGGTTGTCAAGCGCTGTTGCAATTACGTGAGCGCGGTCTTTAAAGTAGTAGCCGGGATCTTCTACCATGCCTTTCAGATCAGACGTAAACAGCAGATAGCTGGCCAGATCGTTACCTAATAAATCGGCATTTGTCTGGCTGTTATCTGTAACTGATGCCGAGAAGCTCCCTTGAACAGGTTTTCCGTTTTTATCTTTTACGGATATTTTTACGGCGATACTGTCGGCTGCATTATAAGTGTTTTTATCTGTTGTGAATGAGATCTGCAGATTGTCATGATGGTTAACAAATACTATACGCTCATTTATAGGTTGCTGCGCGGCATTTAGCAACGTAAACCGCACAATTCCTGTCGGGAAGGCCGATTTTGGTACGCGCCTTGTCAACTTGCCGCCCGATAGCTCTGCACGTTCAACATAACACACTACACCTCTTGACTGGCCTACCAGGTAATGAACACCTGC
>CAMLFI010000170.1 GCA_946479225.1 uncultured Mucilaginibacter sp.
CGTTACTCGGGCACGCTTGGTCTAGCGCTTGACCGACGCGGTAAAAATCAGGTAACGGCTTCTATTGGCGGCTTCTATTCAACCAGCAGCCTAAGCACGGCCTTTAATGCTAAACAAATAGGCAGCAATAGAGACTTTTCATTTAACCAGGTATCTTTAAGCTATGGTTATTCATTTTCAAAAAAAGCGACAATCTTCGTTGGTGGCGGAACGTTTATATCCGGGCGCAATACCGGTAACGGTTCAAGTGCGTCGGTGTCGTTTATTATTAAACCATAAATAGCACGCAAAAAGGATGATAAAACTAGTTGTCTGCTTTCTTCTTTTTCCATTTTGCTGTTTGGCGCAATCGGCCAACGATCTGATTCAAAATGGTCATGCGCGCGCTGGAGCTAAAGACCATGCCGGTGCAATTGCAGAGTTTTCAAAGGCAATTGCAATAGACGGCACTTCAGCCAAAGCTTATTTCTACCGGGCAAATGCTTATACCAATCTTAAAAACGACTCGGCGGCTATAAAAGATTTTAGCCGCTCTATACAGCTTGACCCATCGTCCGCTAACGTTGACGCTTACTTTTTCCGGGCAAATGCTTACAATAATATAGGCCAGTATCCAGCCGCTATAAAAGATTTTGATAAGGCTATTTCCATTAACCCGCGCAATGCCAATATGTATCACTATCGCGCAAATGCAAAAGCCAGTTCAGGTGATCATGAAGGCGCAGTTGCTGATTTTACCAAAGCGATAGCTATTACCCCTAACGATGCGTCGTTGTATGAATACCGTGGCGTAGCAAAGGCTAATTTAAAAGACTACAAAGGAGCTATAGTCGACTATGATATAGCGGTTAAGTTAGATCCTGATAACTCTGAGCTTATTTTTTATCGGGCCAACTCAAAAAGTGATATAGGCGACTATAAAGGGGCAATAGCCGATCACACAAGAGCGCTTGCGTTAAATCCAAAAAATGCTACAGCGGTTTTTTATCGCGCTAATTTGCAGGCTAAGTTGGCCAATTATCCCGCTGCTGTAGAAGATTTTAAGCAAACCATAGCTTTAGAGCCGGAAATGCCCAATGTATATAAGTACCTGGCCAATGCCTTATCAAACGCGAAGAATGACACAGCGGCACTGGCATTCTTTGATAACCTAATTAAGTTATACCCCAATCGGGCAGAGCTTTATTTGTATAATGGCATTATAAAGAATAACCTGAATGATAAAGACGGTGCAATTACCAACTTTAGCAAAGCTATTGACCTGGGTAAAAAAAATTCGGAAGCGTTTCAAAATCGTGCGGAAGCAAAATTCAGCATTAAGCGTTATGCCGAAGCAAAAGACGACGCTAACGCTGCAATTGAGGCTGATGCCAAAAATAGTGATGCATACGTTACTTTAGCAAGGGTAAAATATGTTGAAAATGATACTTTGGGCGCTTTACAAGAACTTGACAAGGCAATAAAAATTGATGCTGCAAATGATTTTCCGTATGCCATCAGAGGAGAAATAAAAACCGGGGCAAGAAACTATAACGAGGCGTTAGCAGATTTCAATAAGGCAGTTGCTCTTAATGCAAATAATACGGAAAATTATCTCCGTCGTGCTTATTTATTTTTGAAGATGAGAAAGCGTTCTGCGGCATTGCAGGATTTGCAAAGCATAATAGCGGTCAATTCGGGTGATGAACAGTTGTACCTGCGTGTAGCTGATGCTTTGCTTGAAGGTGGATTTAATAAAGAGACGGCGATACTTGCCAACGACCAATTAAAAAAGCACCCCACCAACCCACGGTTTTATGTTCGCAGGGGAATGGCTAAACAAAACAGTAGTGATATTAATGGCGCTATTGCCGATTATAACACTGCTTTAAAAATGGATACGGCACTTTTTGAAGCTTATCATAATCGAGGCAATGCAATGTTTGCGCTTAACGCCTTGGATGGCGCCCTTAAGGATTTGAATAAAGCTATCACATTGCAGGATAAGGATGATCTGGCTTTTTTTATGCGCGCCAATGTGAAAATGACATTAAAGGATTACCAGGGCGCGATTGATGATTATACCACAGCTTTGATCATTAATCTGGATAACACCAAAATATTTGCTTACCGTGGCCTTGCCCAAAGCTTGTTGCCCGACGTTGACCGCATGGAAGCCGATCTTGGCGAAGCCATAAGACTTGACCCGGAGAACAGTGAGTTTTATCGCATGCGCGGTGATGCCCGCTTGAATGTAAAAAACATGACCAGCGCTGCAAAAGATTATGATCAAGCCATAGTACTCGATACCAAAAATGCGCTGGCATATCTAAATCGTGGGTTATTCAAAAGACTTAGCGGTAATGAATCTACTGCATGCGCAGATATTGCAGTGGCTGTTTCGCTAGGATTGAAGGAAGCTAAGGACGCCCAGGCGCTTTACTGTAAATAGCGCTACACTTCTTCCGGCGGTGGTTGTTGCTTTGGTGGCGCTGACGCCTTAAATCGTGGCGTAAACCCAATTTTAGGCTTGTCCTGAGTCGAAGATTCTTCAACTTTCTTTTCTTCTTGCAGGGCGGGTAATTCCTTGTTTTCTTCAGGTACTGTATCAACGGGCTCAGCAGGCTTCGTAACTCCAGCTTTAAAGCGTGGTGTAAAACCAACCTTCGGTTTGGCAGGTTCTTCTGCTTTGGTTTCTTCGATCGGTGGAGTAGCCTCCTCAGCAGGTTTTGTAACACCAGCCTTAAACCGCGGCGTAAAACCAACCTTTGGTTTAACGGGCTCTTCCGTTTTCCTTTCTTCTGATGATGGTGCACTAAGATCGTCCGCCGGTTTTGTAACCCCGGCCTTAAACCGTGGCGTAAAACCTACCTTAGGCTTATCTGCTGCAGGTGTTTGTCCTGCTTTGTTCTCTTCGGAGGCCTGAGGAGTTGGTTGTGCGGGTTTAGTTGCTCCGGCTTTAAAACGGGGCGTAAATCCTGTTGCTGGCTTTGCTTCGGTCGATTTACTTTCAGTATGTTCGGTTGCTGGCCGCTCGGGTATAGGCGCGCTTTGGAATTTGGATGTTGCGGCAGGTCTTGGTTCCAACAAAGTGCTTTCGGCCAAGCTGTCTGTAACCGTTTGTTCAGCTAACGGATTTTCCATCTTAACCTTTTCCGTTTTGATCTCGGGGGCAAAGTGATATTGTAAGCGCAGTTTATTAAACCAATACTTTTTGGTATGATCAAAGCTTTTCTCGCCCATTTGTTCAAAGTGCATTTTAAACTCAAAAAACAGCGTGGGGTTGCCTTTTTCAAAAGCATCCAGGTCTATCTTCTTCTTTTTAAAAAACTCTTCGAAAGTCATGTTATTAAGAATCAAGAATTAAGAGCCAGGAACCAAGACTCTCTTGTCTCTTGATTCCTGTCTCTTGATTCTATTACAAAGCTACATCAATGCCAATTTTACCAAAGTGAATGCCCTTATCGGTTTGCGTCCAATCTTCGCGTTCTTCATCAGTCGCATTCAGCAGCTGCGGGAACCATTCCAGCGGAAAAACCTGCTGTTTGCCGTCATCCTTTTCAACCAGCAGCAGGCCATCGCTAAAGGTAACTTTAACTTTCTTTTCCTGTCTGCGGGTGTTAAGTAGTGGCATAATGTATGAATTATGATTAGCGGGCTGTCATGATTTTAACTAATCTTCGGTCAACTAATAACGTCTACTCCGCCATATTATGATAAACCGCCTGCACGTCATCATCCTCTTCCAACTTGTCAATCAGTTTTAATACATCGGCAGCTTGTTCTTCTGTCACCTCATGGAAGGATTGCGGCACTCGCTCCAACTTTGCCGATTTAGGCTCGATACCTAAGGCCTCCAAGCCTTTCTGCATTTTGCCAAAATCCTCAAACGCAGTATGAATAACGGCTATATCGTTTCCTTCTTCATCCGCTTCTACAAACAAATCTTCTAAGCCCGAATCGATCAGTTCGAACTCCAGCTCTTCCAGATCACGGTCACCCGGATCAAAGGTAAAAACCGATTTACGGGTGAATATAAAATCAAGCGATCCGGTTTTACCCAGCGCGCCGCCTGTTTTTGTAAAATAGCTGCGCACGTTGGCAACGGTGCGGTTGGTATTATCAGTAGCTGTCTCAACCAATACAGCGACACCATGTGGTGCATAGCCTTCGTAAACCAGTTCTTCGTAATCTTTCTCATCCCTGCTTGTCGCACGTTTAATAGCAGCCTCAACCCGGTCTTTAGGCATGTTAACGGCCTTGGCATTTTGCACGGCAGTACGCAAGCGCGAGTTAGTGTTAACATCGCCGCCGCCGGCCTTTACGGCCATTACTATTTCTTTACCCAAACGGGTAAACTGTATGGCCATTTTGGCCCAACGCTTAAATTTTCTTTCTTTACGGAATTCAAATGCTCTTCCCATATATTATAGTCAATGGTCCATGATTGATAGTGCATGGAAATATGGGGTTAAAGATAGCAGGTTTCTTTTAAATTTTTGAGCGCCGTTGCACATCCGTCAATTATTGGCTGTGCTTAGCTGAGGGAACACACCTTCTGCTAACATTTCAGTTAGCCCGTTACTTTTTGAAATGCTTGCCTACATTTGCTATAACAGCCTTTATACTAAAGTTAACGTTATGAAATTCTACTATATAAAAGCCCTCCGGAGCATAGCAATACCCGCATGTTTAGTGTTGGCCGCCTCACAGTTAGCCACCGCGCAAACGCCGGCCACGCCCGCTGTACCTGATTGGGCCCTGCCTGCCACTGCAACGCATAAACAAGTGTCACCGCCTACGGATTTTCATCGCGAAGCAAAAACGACTATGACGCCCATTGGCATATTTGATGGCCAGAGCGATGTGGGCGCAGCTATTATTCCCGGCAGTTCGAGTTATAACCCTGCTACCAAGAAATATACCATTACATCAGCCGGTTACAATATCTGGTATGTTAGAGACGAGTTCCGTTATCTGTGGAAGAAGGTTTCGGGCGATGTATCAATGGCAACAGACATCATGTATCCGGATCCTTCAGGTTATGGCGACCGCAAGGCTTGCATTGTTATCCGCCAGAGTTTAGATGATGATGCCAAGCAAGTGGTTGTCGCCCTTCACGGCGAAGGTATGATACAATTAGGCTGGCGACCAGAAAAAGGTGTGCGTGTTAGGGATTTTGAATACCGTGTAACCAGTCGCGGCGCGTTGCCCGGTGGCAAATCAATGGATGAAGGTGTTATAGCTCATGCACAACGCATCGGCATTGAAAAGCGGGGTGATAAGTTTGCCTTGTTTGTAAGTGTTTTTGGTGAGCCGATGACCCAATACGGCGCACCTATAGAATTAAAATTGGATGGCCCTTTCTACGTAGGGATAGGTATGTGTTCGCACGTGCCGGATAAAGCAGATACAGCGGTTTTGTCAAATGTGGTGTTTGTAAACAACGCGGGGAAGGTGAAATAAAGCCCCGGGAAAGATGCATGAGCGTTTCACAAAATATATGAAACGAATGAAACAAGTGAAACGCCATTTTTCGATAATCCATTGATTGCGATCAGATTATGATTTCAAGGTGAAACAAAATGAAACGACTTATAAGTCAGTAACGTTAGCTGTAGATATGGCATAATATGGTGATAATAAATAGCTTGTAAAAACAACCGTTTTTGTTTCACCGTGAAACGCTTTTCTCGCCTTTATAACGAGTAGATTGAAACCCTTGGCTCGTTATAAAGCACTGTTTTCTCTGGTCAAATTATCCAACATATCCTTTGTCATCGCTGCCAGATCATATTTAATTTTCCAGCCCCAGTCTTCCTGCGCTTTGGTATCATCAATTGATTTTGGCCAGCTATCCGCAATGGCCTGGCGCGGGTCGTTATCAGCGTATGTTATTTCAAATTCCGGTAAGTAGTTTTTTATTTCTGCAGATAGTTGTTCGGGCGTAAAGCTGATGCCCGCCAGGTTGTATGACGAACGGATACTTAATTTATAAGCCGGTGCATCCATCAGCTCAAGGGTAGCGCGTATGGCGTCGTCCATATACATCATCGGCAAAGCTGTCTCTGCCGATAAGAAACTTTCGTATTTGTTGTTTGCCAAAGC
>CAMLFI010000171.1 GCA_946479225.1 uncultured Mucilaginibacter sp.
GCTATTGTATTAAACAACCTGTTTAAATATACCTCGCTGCAAACGTCGTTCAGCGTAAATAATATAGCGCTTGTCCATGGGCGGCCTATGATGCTTAATTTGAGGGATCTGATCCATCATTTTGTTGAGCACAGACACGAGGTAGTGGTTAGGCGTACCAAATTTGAGTTAGCTGAAGCTGAAAAACGTGCCCATATATTAGAAGGTTTATTAATAGCGCTGGATCACCTGGATGAAGTTATTAAACTCATCCGTGCATCGCAAACACCTGACGAGGCCCGCGAAGGCTTGATAAGCCAGTTCGGCCTATCTGATCTGCAGGCCCGTGCCATATTGGATATGACGCTGCGTAGGTTAACCGGCCTTGAGCGTGATAAGATCAAAGATGAATACGAGGGCTTGATGAAGTTGATAGCCCACCTGAATACCATACTAAACGATGAAGGTTTGCGTATGCAGATCATCAAAGATGAGCTATTAGAGATAAAAGAAAAATACGGCGACGAACGTAAAACCGAGATTGTACATTCATCTGCCGAAATGCAGTCGGAAGACTTTATTGAAGATGAGGACGTAGTAATAACCATATCGCACGAAGGTTATATAAAACGTACACCGTTAACCGAGTACCGCAGACAGGGCAGGGGCGGCAAAGGATCATTAGGTAGTAACAGCCGCGATGAGGATTTTATTGAACACCTGCTTATAGCATCAAACCATAACTACATGCTGTTCTTTACAGAGCAGGGTCAATGTTTCTGGTTGCGTGTATTTGAAATACCTGAAGGATCGCGTACATCGAAAGGACGTGCTATCCAAAACATTATCAACATCCCTAAAGAACAAAAAATAAAGGCGTACATAAAAGTGGTGAATTTGAAAGATAAAGATTATCTGGAAAATAACTTCATTATTATGTGTACCCGTAAAGGTGTTATCAAAAAAACATCGTTAGAGGCTTACTCACGCCCAAGAGCAAATGGCATTAACGCCATTAACGTAAACGAAGGCGACTCATTATTAGAAGCTAACTTAACCAGCGGCACCAGCGAGATTGTAATGGCGCTTAAATCTGGCCGTGCTATACGCTTTAACGAATCGACAGTAAGACCGATGGGACGTACCGCGACAGGAGTGAGGGGTATTACTTTAGATGGCGAGAAAGACGAAGTTGTAGGCATGATCAGTATTGATAACCCTGAAACAACGGTATTGGTGGTATCAGAAAAAGGTTACGGCAAACGTACTGATATTGATGATTACCGTGTTACCAACCGTGGCGGTAAAGGTGTAAAAACACTTAACGTTACAGATAAAACCGGCGATCTGGTTGCAATAAAAGGCGTTACTGATACTGAAGATCTGATGATCATCAATAAATCAGGTATTATAATACGCATAGCCGTTAGTGAATTAAGAGTAATGGGCCGCGCTACGCAAGGTGTTAGATTAATTACACTTAAAGGAAATGATGAAATTGCTTCGGTTGCTAAAATAGAGCATGATGAAGAGGATGAGATCGAAAATGCTGAAGCAAGCGACGCAGGCGAAAACAATACAGAGGAAGGTGCTGTTGATAACAATGATAACCCCGGCGAAGTAACGGAATAAATAGAATGAGGATTCGTAAAATCACTTTTTCGGTTTTACTGATAATGTTTGTCACACCCCATGCCTTTTGCCAGTCGGAAGTGCTAAAGGGTGTGGTAAACAGCCTTGCCCGTTATAAAGACCACAAAGAGATAAAATATCTGGCAGCAGCCAAAAAATCAATTGATAGTTTATTTGCGGTTAACAACGATTCGACCAATTTTGAAAAGAACGTATATCTCACCGTTGTAAACAGCTCAATTTTATATGTTGATTCGCTTAATTCACTTAATCAGCCACCCAATCTGTTAGCTAAAACCACGCGGTTAATTGACAAGTTGAACGAGAGCCGTAAAAAAAAGCGTGAGTTTGAAAAAGATCTGGCATTTGCAAATACCTGCCTTGCTAACGTTCATATACGTAGCGGGTTTAATCAGCTTGTAAAATCAGATATTGTTAACGCCCAACGCCAGTTTCTGATGGCTAAAAAGTTTGCCCCGGATTTTAAACCACTTGATGCGTACCTGGCCTATGTAAACGCAGGCTTGGGGAATTTACCTGCAGCTGCAAGTTTTTATGATAAACTCCCTGATTCTGAAGGCCTATGGGCCGATCATGTAGAGGCGGCCTCGGCAGTTTACAAAGCAGTGGGTGATACCGCTAAGGCGATAAAATTACTAGAGCGCTTCAGAAAGAAATCGCCCGAAAATAGTTTTCTGTTGCTTGATGCCGCCAATATTTACAACAATAAACAGGATTATACCTCGTTAGAGCCATTATTACCCGGTTTGCTTGATATTAATCGAAATAACCCTGATATTGTGTTTATTGCAGCAAATTGCTTTGACAGATTAGGAAAGTACGATAAAGCTGAACAATTATACCTTAAAGCCGTTGAATTGAACAGTGCAGCATATGATGCCACTTTTAACCTGGGCTTGCTTTATTTAAAACAGAGTACTAAGGGAGATGGGAGAGAGGGCGAAAAAATAGCTTACGCGGCAATGTGGCTGGAAAAAGCGAATGAAATTGCACCGAATAACGTAAGTTGTTTAGATGTACTACGCTTGTTATACAAGCAAACCGGAAATAGAACCCAATTAGATAAAATAAACAATAAATTAAAACAGTTAACCAATTAGTAACTAAAATGAAAATAAGAAATTTATTTGTTAGCACCGGCCTTGCGATTTTATTTGCAGCACCGGTATTTGCACAAAAAGGCGAACTTTCAAACGCAAAAAGTGCATTTGAAACATATGACGCCTTGAGAGCCGCAAACAACGGGCCCTTGGTCAAAAGCTCGCTTAGCAAAGCTAAAATAGCTATTGATAAAGCCTCACAAAACGACAAAACATCAGCATTACCAGAAACTTATGCTTTAAGGGCAGTAATTTACGCTCATACCGCTATGGCCGACAGCATAGAATCTACATCAGCACCTATTTATGGTGCTGCAGAAGAGGCTCTTGTTAAGGCAAAAGCGCTTGACACAAAAAAAGAAAACGAAAAATTTATAACGTCTGCCGAAGCTGCACTGGCACAGAGCAGGATGAATGCAGGTGTTATTTTTTACAGGGAGAAAAAGTACGATGATGCGTATAAAGCTTTTGAGGCAGCTCAAACATATGCAAAAGGCGATACCTCTTCGATTTACTATGCCGGTATTTCGGCAGCAGCTGCTAAAAACTACAAGGCAGCTATTGATCAATATAAAAAGTTGATAGGCACCAATTTCTCTGAGAAAGACAAAGTATATCTTGATCTGTCTTCGATTTATTTAATGGAAAAAGACACGACTAACGCCTTAAGTATTGCTTCAGAAGCTGTTCAAAAATTCCCGACGAACACTGACCTGCGTAAAAGAGAAATAGAAATTTCTTTGCAAACAGGAAAAGTACAACAGGTGCTTGACAAAATTATAGCTGCTATTAGCAATGACCCGAAGAACAAAACCCTATACATGTATGCGGGTTTAACTTACAGCCAGGCAGCTGACGTTAATGCGGTAAAAATTTCTAAAACTAAAGATGCAGCCACAATTGCAGCCCTTCAAAAGGAAAAAGCAGGAAATTATGAGAAAGCTGCTGAAATGTATAAAAAAGCTATCGAGATAGACCCAAATTATTTTGATGCGGTTTTAAATATAGGTTATGTTATTTTAAACCCGGCCATTGATACCTACAACGCTGCGCAACAATTACCTGCCGCCAAACAAAAAGAGTATGATGCTGCTCTGTTAAAATCAAAAGCACAGTTTGATGCCGCAAAACCTTACTTAGAAAAAGCTACTGAACTGCAGCCCAACACTGTTGATGGCTGGAAGAATTTAAAGACATACTATATAGGTGTTCAGAATGCTGCAAAGGCTAATTAGAGGTGTAGTCCGATATTTTAAAGCCTGCGGTATCCTGCAGGCTTTAAAAAGAATTAGTTACTTAACATAATGTTAATTATGAGAATAATTAAATCATGTATTAAAGAGAGGAATTAGGGCTTTACTGTATCGCGCTTTGCTGTATCAGTTTTTACCACCGTATCCCGCGGTGCGGTCGTTGATGGGCTATCTACAGCCGTGGTATCTGAGCCAACGGTTTCATTAACGGAACTGCAGCCTGCTGCAATTGACCCGATCAGTGCCGCGACGAACGCGAAACTTAAGATTTGCTTTTTCATAGGATTTCAGTTTTTACAATTATCAATTAATCAACTAAATAGATAACCGCTCCTTAAATTTATTGTTTGGCATTTTATAATTTTGTTAGTTTAAACATATTTTTTTGCATATTTAGCTGTAATGTTAGTCTCGGCCGGCCTGTTAAAATGGGCATTGAGGTTTTATCCGCCTCTTTTTTTTCAGCGAATATGGGTGGTAGATATCGATAAGAATTTCACCGGATTACAGATGAAGATCAGTAAGAGCGCCTTTAACAGCAATTATAACCGGTCAATATTTGGTGGGACAATATTTTCTGCGGCTGATGTGTGTTATCCTGTTTTATTTCATCAATTGCTGAGCCACAAGGGCTATAAAATTGCGGTTTGTTCGCGATCTGCTCAAATACATTTCCTTAAGAAAAGTGATGCTAAAATTAATTTCAGCATTAAAGTATCTGACGAAGACATAAGTGATATTGAACAGGTTTTAAGCGACCAGGGAAAGTATAAGAAGGCCTACCCTATTGTTATTTATAATAACAACGGCGATGTTTGTGTTAATATGATGTGCGAGGTTTACATACGTAATTTAAACTATATAAAAACTAAAAATGAAGAAGGTGTATATGAATGATGAGGCATTCATTTATAAGGGTTTTACTATTTCTACAGATAATAACCTGTTAGATCTGGGTCTTATTCACCATTATCTGGATAAAGATTCCTATTGGGCCAATGGCATACCGTTTGATAAATTAGAGCGTTCTATTAAGAATTCCCTTTGTTTTGGGGTATATTTTGAAGGAAAACAAATAGGATTTGCTCGTGTAGTAACAGACAAAGCTACTTTTGGATACCTGGCGGATGTATTTATACTCCCTGAGTTCAGAAAGCAAGGGCTTTCAAAATGGCTTGTTCAAACCATAATGAACCATCCTGACCTGCAGGGTTTGCGCCGCTGGAGCCTCGCTACGGTTGATGCACACGGCCTTTACGCCCAGTTTGGGTTTACAGAAATTACCAATCCCGAAAGATGGATGCAGATATTTACGCCTCACAAGGTCGCTGAAAATTGAATTGATGAATGTTAAAAAACAGATCTTTGAAGGCGAAGGTGTAACACTCGACTTTAAGAAAACCATTACCAGCTGCGAGAAAATTGCCCGCACAATGGTGTCGTTTGCCAATAATGTGGGCGGGCGGTTGCTCATTGGTGTCGCTGATGATGGTTCAATTAAAGGTGTGAAATCTGAGGATGAAGAGCGCTATATGATTACCAGGGCGGCACATATATTCTCTCGTCCGGCCCTTGAACCACGCTTTGAAGAGGTTTACGTTGACGATAAACTGGTGTTGATCGTAGATATAGAAGAAAGCACCCTAAAACCCCATGCCGCACTAGCCGAAGACGGTAAATGGTGGGTATATGTGAGGGTTAAAGACAAAAGCGTTTTGGCTAGTAAAGTGGTGGTTGATGTATTAAAACGCTCTGCCGATGCCACCGGTGTGTTTATATCGTATTCTGAAAAAGAAAAAAACCTGCTAGAATATCTGGAAATCAACCAGCGCATTGATGTTAAACAGCTTTGCGACCTGATAAAGGTTGGCCGACGCGCGGCCCAGCGCTTATTGGTAAACCTGGCCCTTTCGGGGATAATAAAGATCCATACTTCCGAAAAGGAAGAATATTATACCGCCGCATAATGTTTACTTTTGCGAGCGTCTGCTGTTTGCAAAATGAAAATCACCTTTAAAAAATACCGTAATCATTACCGGGATAACCTTACGCTGGCTATTCCTGTAGTTATTTCGCAGCTGGGGCACACGCTGGT
>CAMLFI010000172.1 GCA_946479225.1 uncultured Mucilaginibacter sp.
TCAGGAAGGTTATCATCCAGTTGAACAACATGGAGATCAAAAATATCATTATGATAAGTGTGTAATTACCCAGGTTGGTAAATAGCAGTGTAATTGCTACAGATAATATATTGATTGCAGCCAATATTATTGTAGTTTGTAAATGCGTATAGCCTAACTTTAACATACGGTGATGCATGTGGTTACGGTCTGCCGTGAAAGGCGGTACGCCATTTATTATTCTTATAAAGAATATTCTTAGTGTATCAAATATTGGCCCAATTAATATGGCCACAGCTATAGCCGGAGCAGAAAAGATAAGCGGAGACCCAGCCGTTGAAAATTTATTGCCCTCAATAAATTCAATAGCCATAATAACCGATATTAACCCAATAAATAACGACCCGGTATCACCCATAAAAATTTCGGCCTTCGTGAGGTTAAAGCGTAAAAATCCGGCTATTGCCCCAATCATTATAATCGAAATAAGCGCTAAATGATATTGATGTGAGTAGATAAACAATGCAGCGAACGAAACATGGGTAACAATACCCGTTATTCCCGCTAATCCGTTTATCCCATCAATAAGGTTAAAGGCATTAATTATCATTATTATTACCAACACAGACAGTATACAGCTAATTGTGTAAGGCAGATCATATATACCTAAAACGCCGTACATACTGGTTAACCTAACGTCGCCCCAAATTATTAAAATTAAAGCGGCAATTATTTGGATAACAAGTTTAGTGCTTGGATTTACGCCAGAAAGATCATCTTTAAGACCCATTACAAAAAGGATAATGGCTGCAGTAAGAATATATCCTACCGGAAATTTATTATCAACTACAGAACAAATAAGAGCTGCGGTAGCAAAGCTGATAAAAATGGCTACGCCTCCAAGACGAGGGATTCCGTGATCATGTTGCTTTCTAAAATGCCCGATATCATCATACAAATGCCGTGCGCGGGCTACATGTAATATTGATGGTATAACAGCCCAGGAAAAACCTATCGACAATAAGAATATCAGAGTGAAATAAAGTACTTGATTATTGAGGAGGAGTTGAGCCATAGAATATTTTGTAAGTGTTTATGCCAGATAATATTTTATTAACATTTTAACACGTATTTAAATTCGCTTTTAAAAATATTGCACTAACTTTCTTAATGGTTTAAATATTACACACACAAGGGGAAATAATACCCCATTTTTCCCCATCGCTTTCCAATCAAACTTCCACGCCTTAATCCGGCTGTTTAAAGTTTCGTTGCTTGCTCCTCCAATATTCATTTTAACCATAACCTTGTTTAAAAAATGAACACGCAACTTATTCAGGAACATGAACCGTAACATCAGCTCATAATCAGCCGCCGTTCCGAACCCGAGATCGTAATATCCTAATTGATTAAAAATCAGTCTATTGCAATAAAAAGTGGGATGGGGTACCATCCATCCCCAGTTAAAAGAACTAACTTTATAGCTTCCTGATTGCCACCTACGTATTACCGTTCCATCGGGTTTTACGTATTCCAGGTTTCCGTATAAAGCGTCAATTTCATTATTTGTAAATGCCTCAGCCACTTCACTTAACACCCTTGTATCGGCAAAACAATCGTCGGCATTTAATAGGCCAACTATATCACCGGTTGCAATTTTAATGCCCTTGTTCATGGCATCGTATATCCCCTTGTCCGGCTCAGATACAGAATAGGCAATTCCGTGCCGATAACTGTTTATTATGCTGAGTGTGCCGTCGGTTGATTGACCATCAATCACTATATATTCCACATTGGCATAATCTTGGGATAAAACGGATTCTATACAGCGTTTTATGGTGCTTTCCGCATTGCGGGTAACCGTTATAAGAGAAATTTTTGGAGTCTGCACTTCTTAAAAAAATACGCTTAGTTATAGATGCAATTATGTAGTTTTGAATTTACCGTTAACACATGTTAAATATTAAGCAAAACCTTTTGTTACTTATCCGTTTGTCTTTCTTTGTTTGTGTTGCAACCGGGCTATTCTTTTCATCATGCTCCTACAAACAAAATCAATTACTTTTTGAGCAATCAAACGTCATTCCTGACAGTATCTATAAAAAAATTCGTGCCAACGTTAGCAATTACCGTATTAAGCCCCAGGATATTCTGCAGATAAGAAATGTACAGGAGAGCAAGAACCTTATAGACCTTACTGCCGGAAACGGCGTTGCAAGCACCCAGGCCACCGCTATGCAACAAGGAGAAACCTATGAGGTTGATGATGATGGCACCATTGCCCTAACGGGATTGGGGCGTATAAAAATAAGTGGGCTTACGCGTATAGAAGCAAGGAAATATATTGAAGACCTTTATACCAAAAAATATCTTAACGAAGCGCTTTTTGATGTTAAACTGATGAATTTGAAGGTAACGGTTTTTGGAGAGGTTAAAGCCCCCGGTAATTATTTACTGACAAAAGACAATACCAAATTGATTGATATATTGGGCGAAGCAGGTGGTTTAACCGATAGAGCCAATGAGCAAAACATACAAATTATTCGCGGCGAAGAACAAAAGCCGGATGTTACCATTGTTAATCTTAGAGAAATAAAAACACTTTATGATAGCAAGACAATTTTGACAAATAACGATATTATATACGTGGCACAAAATGTACCTGCAATACGGGCGCAAAAAGTTCAAAATCTTTCAACCATTGCGCAACCCGCCCTGCTGTTAATTAACACCGTATTGATAATATTTACTATTGCACGGCGATAATGGAAGATAGAGACAAGATACAGCAGAAACTACCTCACCAGGAGCTGGACTATTTTAAGATACTGAGGATATTAACAAGCCGGTGGTATTGGATAGCAGGATCAATAGTGGTTTTTCTGATAGCAGCATATGTTTATTTATGGTACACGCCAAAAACGTTTGCTACCGTTGCGACAATGAAGTTTGACGAAAAAAAATCAGAAATATCTGATCTGGTGAGCGTTATAAACAATAGCGATAAAGGGCCATCAAGGATACAAAGCGAATTGTTTGTACTACAGAGTAGTAACTTGTTAGTTAAGGCTATAAAAGACATAGATTATCGCGTAAGCTTTTACTTAGAGGGCCGTGTTCGCACCAGGGAGTTGTATCCCCATAAACCGTTAAACGTTACATTACTAAAATTGGACAGTGCCGAGTTTTATACCGGCCTTATTACTTTTAAAGCTGTAGATAAGAACTCTTTTACCATATCATACAACGAGGGTATCATAGTAAAACAACAAAAATGCCTTTATTACAACCCTGTAATCATAGGCAAAACCATTTTTGCGATAGCCCCAACTGCCGAAATAAACCACACCTCTGTTTATCTTTTTAGATTTAATACTCCTGAAAGCCTTATGGGTAGGGTGCGGGGTGGTTTTCATGCCGGTGAAACTGCTAAAAACTCTAATATTATTAGTTTCCAGCAAACAGATTCAAATGCTGATTTTGCTGCCGACATACTGAATGCTATTATGAAAGAGTATTTAAAGTATGATCGTGAACATAAAACGGAATCGGCAACGCAAATGATCCTGTTTATTAACAATCAGCTGGATACTTTGAGGGGGCGTGTTAAAGGATCGGAAGGATCAATAGAAAACTTCAAGCAAAATTCAAAAATACTGGACGTTAACAGCGCTTCTGCAATTGAAATTGCTAAAGTGACAGAACTTGAATCACAACGTTCTCTATTAAGAATTCAGCTGATAGCCGTCAATCAGCTCAAACAGCAGGTTGAGCAGGAGAAAAATAACGTAACCATCAACTTTAATTTTGAAGGCAACATTGATCCCTTGCTGATTGGTTTGGTAAGTAACCTAAACGGTTTAATTGCCGAAAGGCAAAGTTTGTTGAAAAAATACAACAATTCGGCGCCGCAAATACAAACCATCAATCAGCAAATATTGCAGGTAAAAAATAATGCCTACCAGAACATAAGCGGAACCGCCCTACGCATTCAAAAAAACATTGAATATATTGACAATCAGCTTTCGGGCATAAATCAACGTATTGATAAGCTACCGGTGGCAGAAAGAAATTTAGTTAGCCTTAAGCGCGATTTTGAGATCAACGAGAAAGTGTATTCATTTTTATCAGAGAAAAAATTAGAAGCCCAGATAAGTCGCTCAGCTATACTGCCGGGTGCCAGTATAATTGAACCCGCGCAACCTAACTATGCTCCGATTTCACCCAACGAAAATGGTGTAAAAAATGAAGCAGTTATTTACGGGCTCCTTTTGGGTTTAGGTACAATTATCCTGATCAGGATCTTAAATCCTTATATCTATGACAAGGAAACCATAGAAAGCCTTACAACAATACCAATAATTGGAGTTATCAGGAAGTATCCGAATCAATTGGATGAGGAGGGATCAAAAATACTGGTGCTCAACAAACCTAAGTCCATTTTTGCTGAGTCTGTACGCTCTGTGCGTGCTAATCTTAATTTTTTAGCCGCCGAAAAGAAAAGCAAGGTTATTTGCGTAACGTCAGAAATTGCGGGCGAAGGAAAATCATTTGTTGCAGCTAATTTATCCAGCACGCTGGCCCTTATTGATAAAAAAGTGGTGATTATTGCTGCGGATCTGAGACGCTCAAAACTGCACAAGACTTTCAATATGACAAACGAAGTAGGTTTGAGCAATTATCTTATTAATCAAAAAACACTTGATGAGATAATAACGCCCACAGAGCAGGAAAATATGGATTTTATATCTTCAGGCCCTGTTCCGCCTAACCCATCTGAACTTTTGCACACAAAAAAAATGGCAGAATTGGTAGATGAATTACGTAACAGGTATGACATAATTCTTATTGATACCGCCCCCGTGGGCCTGGTTTCTGATGCTATACCGTTGGTAAGATTAAGCGATATAAATGTTTTTGTGATACGTTCAGGCAAATCAAAATATTACGCTGCAACAATACCTCAAAAAATAGCCAGCGAGTATCATTTAGATAATACGGTCATAGTGCTTAATGCCTTTAAAGAAGATATTTTGCACTCCAGGTATTATACCACAAAATTCACCGGCGAAGGTTACAACAGTCGCTACTATTATTATTCCGATTATTCCGGATATGAAAGTCAGGGATATTATGTTGACGATGAGGATAAAAAGCGATGGTGGAAAATTGGAAGCTGGTTTAAATCAAACTAAGCTGCTGCCTAATGACCCAACCATTAAACACAGGTGTGCGCAAGTGGTATCCGGTATGTACAATGCCGCGTGCTGAAAAGAAAGCTTATCAGGCATTGATCAATAAGGGCTTACAGGCCTACCTGCCGTTGCATCGCCAGCAAAAACAATGGAGCGACAGAAAAAAATGGGTAGAAGAACCTTTGATCAAATCGTACCTTTTTGTTAATATTAATGAACACGAAAAAACAGAGGTATTGATGACGAAAGGTATTTCGCGGTTCATTTATTTTTCAGACAAAATAGCCAGCATGCCTGATCGACAGATCAATGACCTTAAACTTTTACTTGCGAGTTCGTTTGAGTTAGAAATTACTCAGGAAGACCTGCAACCGGGAGAAAAAGTTGTAATTAAGGCGGGCGCGTTGAAAGGGCTGACAGGCGAAATTTTGTCATACCGGTCGCAAAAGCAATTGGCGCTACGGCTTGAAAATCTGGGCTGCTCTATTATTGTTAATGTTGCGGCAGAGTTGATAGATAGATTATAAGAGATAAAACGGCTATATTAAGGCTATTCCATCTTTTATACACTTAATAAAATATTGATAGTTAATAAGTTAAATTTTACGATTGTGACTTACGGGGCGAAGCTGTGTACAAACCACAACTATGTGTAGAATAGCAGGAATAGTTAATAAAAATTTGAATGAGGCAGACAGCCTGCAAAGGGTGAAAACCATGTGCAGTGCCTTGCAGCACGGTGGCCCGGATGATGAGGGTATATTTGTAGCCGAAAACGGATTGTTATTTGGTCATCGCAGGCTTTCAATAATTGATCTGAGCAATAACGGCCACCAGCCTATGGCTG
>CAMLFI010000173.1 GCA_946479225.1 uncultured Mucilaginibacter sp.
TTTAACCTTTTAGGATGGATATGGAAAAAGACCCGCATGGCGAACTTTGTTGTTATAATGATAACGGCCTCGTGCTGGTTTATACTCGGAATTTGGTATGGGATAGGCTATTGTCCAATTACAGATTGGCAGTGGCAGGTTAAGGAAAAATTGGGTGAACGCAATCTTCCTGACTCTTTTATTAAATACTGGGCCGACAAATTAACAGGTACCGATGTGAATACGCAGTTTATCGATATTTTAATTGCTGTATGCTTTGCTATCGCCCTAATAGCGTCGGTTTATCTTAATTTTTTTGCGAAACGAAAGCACCGATCGGTTAATAACACTTAATTACGCGCTTTTACTTCCTCCTCAATGCGTAAACTTTCCTTGTGAATAGCGTTCATCAACTCGGTGACAAATTCTGCTGATAATCCCATCTGTTTACCAAGTGCAATGTTTTTCTCTAGTATCTGCTGAAAGCGAGCTGCTTGTAATGCGGGGACGTTGTTTTTTGCTTTGTATATCCCCACCTCTTTTACTATTTGCTCTCTTAAGCCAATTGTTTTTAATAATTGATTGTCCAGACTGTCAATTTTTTGGCGTTGGACTTTTAGAGCAGCATCAACAGCGGGAGCGGGTGCACTTTGGCTGTAGGCCACTCCGGCACCTCTTAGTAAAATTCCAAAAAGAACCGATACGAAACTGGTTTTCATAAGATAGATAAAAGGTAAGATTTAGTAATTTACTTTATATAATAGTCTCGGCAGGGGTTACAGATATTTTACTTGATCGTATTTTTCTAAATTGATAGATCAACCCTAAAATAAATAATAAAAATAAAGTGAGCAGACCTGTCTTTATAATTACGTCGTCAGGACTTGCAGCTATAGGATGGCTTATTGGCAGGCGGGTTAATGTTTCAACAATGGCCGGAACGAATGACAAAAATAGCGTAGTAGACATAATGGCCACCTGAAAATATTGGGCAGATTTGCCAAAAACCTTTATGTAATTTGCATACATACCCAATGGCAGTAAAACCAAAACAAGAATGCCCAAGCCGTGTGCCTGAGTAAATTGGCCTGTTTTCATTATGGGAAAACCGGTTAAACACGTTACAGTGGTAAGTACTATGTACAATTTTCCACGATCATTCGATGGCAGAATGCGCCCATCTTTAAAAAGACAATAAAATGCTACAAATAGCGCTAAAATGCTGATTGTGGTGTGGATGATGCCCAAGGGAGAAAGGTGGTTCGGCATGACAGTAAATGTTTAGAAGTGAAAGGATTACTAAAAATAATAAAAATACTTAAACTTAAAAACACAATGCATGTTTTTGAAACAAAAAAGGGCAGATTTCAAACTATATATTATACCGTTCCAATTGCTCTGCTATGCTATGCAGTATGTCGGTTTGGAGCACGCCGGCATCCTTGCATATATGTAGACGGCGATGGACATCCGGTTCAAAACTGCCGATAAACTGTCCATTCTCAAATACTTCATATTTACAACTTTCCCCATCATGGTGCATATAGTCCTTAATTTCAAAGTGACGGGGCCCTTTTGAGGTTTTAATTGATATTTCAAATTTTTCCATTAGCAGATCAAAAACTCCTGTTATTAAAACCATTATCACGTCATATTGTTGTTGCATGGAACAATTATATGGACTGATAGTATTTCGTTAAACGATAAGTGCCGCTATAAATTTTATTACTAATAACAAACCAATTAAGTGACGGAACACTCCTCTAATATTACAACCGAAGATTCAATAAAGGCTGATGTGATAACCGTTGGTGATATCCCGATGATCGGTACTTTGCTTGAAGTGATTTGCAACACAACCGGGATGGGTTTTTCTGCCGTCGCCCGAGTAACAGAAGACAAATGGGTGGCCTGCGCAGTACGCGACGAAATTAACTTTGGCTTAAAACCAGGTGGTGAACTGGATTTGAAGTCTACCATCTGTAATGAAATACGCCAAACCGGCGAATTGGTAGTTTTTAATAACACTGATGAAGACGAGAAATATTGCCTACACCATACACCCGCGCTATATGGCTTAAAAAGTTATATCTCCGTTCCCATATACCGCAAAAACGGTAGTTTCTTTGGAACCCTGTGCGCCATAGACACTAAGCCAGCAAACATTAACAATCCTACTACATTGGGTATGTTTAAATTGTTTGCGGATCTGATTTCAGGCCATTTAAGTGCATTTGATGAGCTTACGGAGGCTAATACCGGGCTTAAGCAACAAAAAGCTTTAACGAAGGAGCAGGGTGATGCCAATGTTCAATTAAGCTCAGCTAATAACAAACTTGAAGAAATTAACCGGGAGTTGGCCGATACACAAAAAGATCTGCAAAACTATGTGACTCAGCTTAGTTCGACTAACTCCAAGTTACAACAGGCTATTGAAGCAGGAAAAATGGGTACCTGGAGCATTGACCCTGTTACATTAGAAGTAAGCCTTTCAAATTATATCAAAGAGATCTATGGCTTTCCGGCCGATGATCATGTTAGCATTGAGAAAATAATAGGAATTATTCATCCTGAATATCAGCAAGCTGTTGCTGAAGTATTGAAAAATGCAATTGAAAAGCACCAGCCAAGTGATATTGAATATCCTTTTACCAACTTGCTTACCGGAGAACAGAAGTGGGTGCGTGCTACGGGTAAGCTATTCTATAATAGTAAGGGTGAGCTCTCTGAGTATTCAGGGATATTAATGGATATAACCGAGCAAAAGGAGGATGACGAAAAGGAGGCATGGCTAGCAGCGATAATTGAGTCGTCAGAAGACGCGATTGTTAGTAAAACCTTAGACGGTATCATAACAAGTTGGAATCAGGCTGCCGAGAAAATGTTTGGTTATACTTCGGCAGAAGCGGTTGGAAGGCACATATCGCTTATAATACCGGAAGACAGGATACAAGAGGAATATGTTATTATTAACAAGGTGAAAAGCCGGGAACGTGTAGATCACTTTGAAACAATAAGGAGAAGGAAGTCAGGCGAGGAAATACCAATTTCGCTAACGGTGTCGCCAATAAAAGATGAAAATGGCAAGGTTATCGGCGCATCTAAAATAGCCCGCGATATAAGTTTACAAAAAGAAGCCGAAGCCAAACTACAAAGTTATGCTGAGCGCCTTGAGGTGTTGGATTCTATCGGACTAACCATATCAGCCGACCTTGATGTAAAAAGCATATTGCAGAAAGTAACCGATGCCACAACGCAGTTAACAGGGGCCGCTTTTGGCGCTTTTTTCCATAATAAAACAGACGAGAATGGTGAATCTTATATGTTGTTCACACTGTCCGGGGCACCACGAGAGGCCTTTGAAAAATTCGGGATGCCGCGTAATACCGCTGTTTTTCAACACACTTTTGGTGGTGTAGGCATTGTAAGGGTAGACGATATCACCAAAGACCCGCGTTACGGAAAAAATCCACCGTACCACGGAATGCCTGAAGGACATTTGCCTGTAGTAAGCTATTTAGCGGTGCCTGTCGTTGCTAAATCCGGCGAAGTAATAGGAGGGCTGTTTTTTGGCCATCCCGAACCCGGTGTCTTCAAAAAGGAGCATGAACAGCTAATTGCAGGTGTAGCTGCCCAGGCTTCTGTGGCCCTGGACAACGCTAAACTATATGAAGAAATAAAGGTTCTTAATGCCAAAAAAGATGAATTTATAGGCATGGCAAGCCACGAGTTGAAGACACCACTTACCAGCATAAACGGATACTTGCAAATACTGGAAAGGAGTTTTTCAGAGGAAAATCGGAGCAAAGCAATATTAAAAAAAGCGTTACAACAGGTGGGGAAACTCACGGTGTTGATCTCTGACCTGTTGGATGTATCAAAGATCCAGACGGGAAAATTACCTTTTTCCTACACAGATTTTGATATTGTAGAGGTACTGAAAGATGTTACTGAAATGCTACAGCAAAATAATACCAGTCATAATATTATGCTTAATGGTGTCGGAGAGCCTATTATCTTGCATGCGGATCAACAGCGTTTGGAGCAGGTAGTTATCAATTTAGTAACCAATGCTATTAAATACTCGCCCAAAGCTAACGAAGTAATTATAACAGTTCGCAGATTTAATGACAACGTCCAAATATCTGTGCAAGACTTTGGTATCGGTATTTCTAAAGACCAGCACGAAAGGATCTTTTCAAGGTTTTACCGCGTAGAAAACCTTGCCTCGCATATGTCTGGCCTCGGAATTGGATTATATATAACCCACGAGATCGTAACCCGGCATAAGGGAAAAATTTGGGTTGAAAGCGAAATTGACAAAGGGTCAACTTTTTACTTTGAACTGCCCATCAATCGTGGCTAACCCATGCATAGGTTAATTTGCTTTCCATTCATTGTTTCGCAAGTCTACATCCGGAAGCTCGCCGTTAGGGTCAATAAGTATGCTTTTTACGGGTAGCTTTGATGGAAATTTAAAAGTCCACACGCCACCTCTCTGCCAAACGTTTACAGGTAGCTGTATAGTTTCGGATCTGCCGTTGATAAGGGTGATTTTCAAATCCACAGGCATCGCCATTTTTCCTTTATTGATAACAGTTATCAATGCGCCCTTTGTTGAATCATCATCTTCGTATTTAACGCTCTCAATTGCCTGATCTAATTTCCATGTAGTAAAGAACCACTCTTTCCAAAACCAATTAAGGTCTTCGCCGGCGGCGTTATTCATCGCTCTGAAGAAATCATAAGGCGTAGGATGTTTCATTGCCCAAGTTTTTATGTATTGATTAAAGGCATAATCAAACCTGTCGGTACCGAGCACTACGTTTCGCAGTATTTTTAGGCCCAGCGCGGTTTTAATGTAATATTGACTATAGTCATTCAGGCCAATTGCTTCGGGAGGAGTCATTAACGGGTCTTTGCTACCTTTATACTGTTGCAAAATACTCTGTGCATCCAACTCTTTAGCATCGAAATATTCACCATTGTTAAATTCCTTTGCAGCAAAATCATTGATAAAGGTATTAAAACCCTCATCCTGCCACATGTATTTACGCTCATTTGAGCCCACAATCATAGGGAACCAGTTGTGGCCTATCTCATGGGTAACATCGCCCCATAATTTGCCGTTTTTGTAGTTGCTTAAGCAAAATATAATGCCGGGATACTCCATCCCTAAAGCAACACCCGACACATTCACAGTTGAGTTCCAGGGATATTCAAAATACTTTTTAGAATAGATCTCCATGCTGTTTTTCAGATACTCGGTTGAACGGCTCCAGGCATCATTCCCTGCACTCTCTTTTGGATAGGCCGACATGGCAATTGCTTTGCGTCCGGATGGAAGATTTACCCTGACGGCATCCCAGATAAAAGCTTTTGAAGCCGCCCAGGCAACATCGCGGCTGTTTTCCATTTTAAAGTGCCAGGTAAGGGTTTCTTTACCCAAACGGGTAGAGCGATCACCAACTTCCCTTTCTGTTATCAGCATTACTGTCTTGTCGCTGCTTTTAGCTTCGGCAAGGCGTTTTAATTGTACCGGGGTAAGCACTTCGGCCGCATTTTGCAGATCGCCGGAGCCCACTACTATCATATCACCAGGCGCTGTAATGTAATAGTCAAAATCGCCATAATCGCAGTAAAACTCACCTAAACCCATGTAGGGTAGCGTATTCCATCCTTCAACATCATCATACACACACATTCTGGGGTACCATTGTGCTATTTCATAAACATAGCCCTGGTTGAATTTTTTACGACCCATGCGATCGGCTCCATATAGAGGAATAGAAAAGTTATAATCGATCTTTATCTGTATTTTATCGCCTTTGGCGCCAAGAGCCTTATTAAGACGCAACTGCATACGTGCATCAGTAATAACCGGGTTTACCGAATAGGTTTGTCCTTTATAGCTAATATTTACCGACGTTATGCGGATACCGCCCCGGTCAAATCCTTTTACATCAAAACGGTCACCGGTTACTGGTGTAGTGGCAGCGCCGCGGGAATCGGGCCTGAACAAATTCTGATC
>CAMLFI010000174.1 GCA_946479225.1 uncultured Mucilaginibacter sp.
CCCACTCGGGGTTGTAAAATTGCGAACCAAACGCTTTTATACTTTCAACCTTTTTGTCCCAGTGAGCAGTAACATCAACCAATATATCAGGTTTAATATATTCATCCTGTATAAAGTTTAACAGTATACCTGCGCGCCATGGTTGCTGTAACTCGCCATTACTGTATGTTTCAACCTTACGCAATCCCGATAAAAAAGCAGCGGTATCAATTAATTCATATGCGCGCCCATGATCAGGATGTCTGTCATGTCTGGCGTTGCCTATAATTATTTCGGGTTGATATTTACGAATAACTTCGATAACTTTCAATTGATATTCCCGCGTGTTCTGAAAAAAACCATCGGGCAGCCCAAGATTCTCGCGGGCAGACAGTCCCAATATTTTGGCGGAGTCGGCGGCTTCAATAGCACGTATCTCAGCCGATCCACGTGTACCTAATTCGCCTCGTGTAAGGTCAACAATGCCCACTTTCTTTCCTTCGGCAATATGTTTAATTAAAGTGCCGGCACAGCCGAGTTCAGCATCATCAGGGTGTACAGAGAGCACCAGTATATCTAATTTAAGCATAAGGTTAAATTTCGTTTACCAGTCGGCCTATTTTCTTCCTGATCTTTGATGAGGTAGGCTTGGTAAAGGGATAAAAAAAATCGGTGACAACGCCCAGGCGGTTAACCAAAAACTTATGAAAGTTCCAGCGGGGTACTGATGACAGTATGCCATTTTGCTTTTTATCTGCAAAAAACTTATAAAGAGGATGGGCATATGGCCCCCTTACTCTTATCTTATCAAAAAAGTGAAAATTGGAGCCGTAGCTTTCGCAAAACTGGATGATCCCCGCACCTTCGAGAGGCTCTTGTCCACCAAAATCGTTAGATGGAAAAGCCAATATTTCAAAATCCAAACCGGCAAACTCATTTTTAAGCTCAACAAGTTCTTTCATTTGTGGCGTAAAACCACATTGTGAAGCAGTGTTAACTATTAGAAGCACTTTGTTTTTATACGCGCTCAAACTCTCTTCCAGTCCGTTTAACATGGGTACGTTAAACCTGTAGATGTTATTATCAGTCATTAATTAATATTTATACGAATCGTATCCTGCCTGTTGCAGTATATACTCAATATCGCGCTGTTCGTCCCTGTCGTATTCTTCCTTAAGATTATGTCCAAATATTCGCGCTGCCGATTGCAATAGAAACGCGTTAAAGCCTCCTTTAAGTTCTTTAACGAGCGTGTATGTAGTATTATTGGTTTCCCGGTCAATTAATTTTATCAAGATCTCGCCTTGGGTGACGGTAAGGTTCTCGATCTCTTTCTTAAACATGTCCTTTATTTGCGTTTCGCAAGCCTTTATCAAAGTCTTTTGCTTTTTCTTATCGCCCGTCAAAGCCAGGTCCCGCTCTAATTGCCTGTATCTTTCTCCTGCGAAATGGGCGTACGGAATAACTTTATAAACGTTGTATCTTAAACGGCGGTAAGCGTCTCTATCAGCTTGTGTTCTAAAAATCCGTAAGTCCGTTATATTAACCTCAGGAGCCACTAACCATGGGATTCGTTCGCCTTCGTATTCAACAGAGTAAGTCTTAATGGTGTCATTTTTGCCCAATGCCGGGTATGGCACAGCCTGTTGCGCTTTTACAGCACAGCTAAGGCAACAGCAAACTAGTATAACACCGATAAATTTCATAATTTTACCTACCTGCAAAAATAAAGCAATTTTTTTTTGTATTTTATAAATTACGGTAAATAAAATGTTTATTGCAAGCCTATGATGATGTAAGTTCAATAATCGGATATGAAAGAGTTAGTGATAGATATTGAAGCGGAAAAAACCGAGATATTGAAAAGGTATCGAGCTTTGCTGCGTGCGAGTAAATCAACTTTGCAAAAAGGTGATAAACGCATGATACGCAAAGCGTTTGATATGGCCTTAGAGAGCCATAAAGATATGCGCCGTAAATCTGGCGAACCATATATTTACCACCCCATTGCAGTGGCGCAAATAGCCGCTGAAGAAATTGGTTTGGGCACTACATCAATAGTGTGCGCGCTGTTGCATGATGTAGTTGAAGACACAGATATAACACTTGAGGAAATAGAGAACGAGTTTGGTAAAAAAGTAGCCAAAATTATTGACGGTCTCACGAAAATTTCCGGCGTTTTTGATACCAATAGTTCTCTACAGGCCGAGAATTTCCGTAAAATGCTGCTTACCCTGGCAGATGATGTGCGGGTGATATTGATTAAACTGGCCGACAGGCTACATAATATGCGCACAATGGAGTTTATGCCGCGCGATAAGCAGCTTAAACTATCATCAGAAACAATATATCTGTATGCTCCGCTTGCCCACCGTTTGGGTTTATATGCAATAAAGTCTGAATTAGAAGACCTCTCCATGAAATATATGGAGCGCGAAACCTACCAGTTCATCAAAAATAAACTGAACGAGAAAAAAGCGGAACGGGAGCGTTTTATACGCGACTTTATTGATCCGGTGCAGAAAACACTTGAAGGGCAAGGCTTACAGGCCGATCTGTTCGGCCGGCCAAAATCCATCCATTCTATATGGAACAAAATGAAGAAAAAGGCCGTACCTTTTGAGGAAGTGTATGATCTTTTTGCTATTCGGGTAATATTAGACAGCACCCCTGAAAACGAAAAGGCCGATTGCTGGAAGGCATATTCTATCGTTACTGATCTTTACCGGCCCAATCCTGACAGGCTGCGCGACTGGATATCATCGCCCAAGGCAAATGGTTACGAATCATTACACACCACAGTAATGGGCCCCCGCGGGCAATGGGTAGAGGTGCAGATACGTACCAAACGTATGAATGAAATTGCCGAAAAAGGCTTTGCAGCGCACTGGAAATACAAAGAAGCATCAACTGATAGCGGGCTTGACCAATGGGTTAGTAAAGTGCGCGAAATGCTTAAAAACCCTGACGCCAATGCGCTGGAGTTTTTGGATGATTTTAAAATGAATCTTTTCTCTGACGAGATCTTCATTTTTACGCCTAAGGGAGCACTTATACAATTGCCTTTAAATGCTACCGCGCTTGATTTTGCTTTTGAGATACATACTGATGTGGGTGCCAGTTGTATAGGCGCTAAAGTAAACCACAAATTGGTACCACTTAGCTATAAGCTGCAAAACGGCGATCAGGTAGAGATCATCACCTCAAGCAAACAGGTACCTAAAGAGGACTGGCTGAATTTTGTGGTGACAGCCAAGGCAAAATCAAAGATAAAATCGGCCTTAAAAGAAGAAAAACGCAAGGTTGCCGAAGATGGTAAAGAGATTTTGGAGCGAAAAATGAAATCGCTCAAGATCACTTACAATTCAGAGAACCTGCACAAACTGAGCTTCTATTTTAAACTGCAATCCACACAGGACCTATTCTTTAACGTAGCAAAAGGCTTAATTGATATTAAAGATCTGCGGGAATACCAGCTGTCGGAAAAAGTAATCGAAAACAAACCACAGGATAAGATAGAAGCCGAACAGGTACATACCCTGCTCAAAAACATCAAAACCAAAGACAGCGACATGCTGCTTATTGGCGAGGATATGCAGAAGATAGATTATAAACTGGCGGCCTGCTGTAATCCTATCCCTGGTGATGATGTTTTTGGGTTTATCACTGTAAGCGATGGCATAAAGATACACCGCACTAATTGCCCTAACGCAGCCAAATTAATGGCAAATTATGGCTATCGCATTGTTAAGGCCAAGTGGACCAACCAGCAGGAGCTGGCATTTTTAACAGGTTTGCGCATTACCGGTATAGACGATGTTGGGCTAATCAATAAGATAACCACCGTAATATCAAATGACTTTAAAGTGAACATGCGTTCTATTACTGTTGACAGCGATAATGGTATATTTGAAGGCTCTATTATGGTGTATGTTAATGATACCGAACATTTAGATAACCTGATTAAGAAACTTAAAATGGTAAGCGGAGTAAACACCGTGAGTAGGTTTGACACGGCGATTGAGAAGGCTTCTTGAGATAGAGGCAAGAGACAAGAATCAAGAATTAAGACAGAAAGTCCTATAAGTTACAATCAATATAATTCGGATAAAAATCTTGGCTCTTAACTCTTGGTTCTTGTCTCTCCCAAATAATTAATAACTTTGATCTTTAATAAAACACTATGCCCCAACTGGAAACCATAGCAATGGTAAAAAAGATTTTCGAGGCTTACCTTGAAAATAAAAGTTTGCGCAAAACGCCCGAACGCTTTGCTATTTTGGAAGAGATCTATTCGCGCAGCGATCACTTTGATGTGGAATCACTATATATCCACATGAAAAACAAAAAATACCGCGTTAGTCGCGCTACGGTATATAATACGTTGGAGCTGTTGGTATCGTGCGATCTGGTTACCAAGCACCAGTTCGGTAAAAACATGGCACAGTTTGAAAAATCATACGGCTACCGCCAGCACGATCACATAATTTGTATTGATTGTGGCAAAGTTGTTGAGTTTTGCGATCCACGCATTCAGCAGATCCAGAGTATGATGGGCGAGTTGCTTAAATTTGAGATCAAACACCACTCTTTAAATCTTTATGGAAATTGTGTAAAACTAAGAGAAGGTTTCTGTGACAGAAAAAATTAACTTTGCGACCTTTGATATAACACTATAATTTCATAATGGCTGTTGACGTATTATTAGGCCTCCAATGGGGCGACGAAGGTAAAGGAAAGATTGTTGACGTATTAAGTGCAGGTTACGACCTGATAGCCCGTTTTCAGGGCGGCCCGAATGCAGGGCATACTTTAGAGTTTGATGGTAAAAAGTTTGTGCTAAATACTATTCCTTCTGGGATATTTTTCGCGAATACCCTTAACCTTATTGGTAATGGTGTTGTGATAGACCCCATAACCTTAAAAAAGGAATTAGATAAATTAAAAGATGCCGGCCATGACCTGCTTGCCAAAAAGAACCTGGTTATAGCAAAAAAGGCTCACCTTATATTACCCACTCACCAATTGCTTGATGCCGCTAATGAAAAGCGCATGGGCGACGGCAAGATAGGTTCTACACTAAAAGGCATAGGCCCTACCTACATGGATAAAACCGGTAGAAACGGTTTACGCATAGGCGACATTACTCTGCCCGACTTTAAGGAACGCTACCAAAAGCTGGTTGATAAACACACCTCAATGCTGCAGGCGTTATATGGCGATGTTGCTGATTTCAGCGAACGCGAGCAGGCGTTTTTTGAGGCCGTTGAGCTTATAAAACAGTTCCCGCTGGTTGACTCTGAGCATTTGGTTAACAACTATATTAAAGAAGGTAAAAAGGTATTGGCAGAGGGCGCACAAGGCGCTATGCTGGATATTGACTTTGGTTCGTACCCGTTTGTAACCTCATCCAACACAACTACTGCAGGTGCTTGCACCGGTTTAGGTATAGCACCATCAACCATTGGCGATGTAATTGGCATTTTTAAAGCTTATTGCACACGCGTAGGCGGCGGCCCCTTCCCTACTGAACTGAATGATGAGACCGGCGAAGAACTGCGCCGCATTGGGCACGAATTTGGCGCAACAACGGGCAGACCACGCCGTACCGGCTGGATAGATCTTCCCGCTTTAAAATATGCTATTATGCTGAATGGCGTTACTCAAATGGTAATGACAAAAGCTGATGTATTAAGCGGGTTTGACAAAATATACGCCTGTACCCACTACAACTATTTAGGTGAAAAAATAGACTATATGCCTTACGATATATGTTCGGTTGATGCTGAACCTGTATTACAGGAAATTGACGGCTGGAATGAAGACCTTACAGGGATAACAGAATTATCAGAGATACCCGCAAGGTTACAATCCTACATTGATTACCTGGAAAAAGAACTGGGTGTACCAATTAAATACCTTTCGGTAGGACCCGACAGGAAACAGACTTTAGTATTGCACTAAAACAAATGCCCCGGCTACCGGGGCATTTTTGTTTTAGATACCTATTTTTACGC
>CAMLFI010000175.1 GCA_946479225.1 uncultured Mucilaginibacter sp.
CCGGCAATGATGATCATGATCAGGAATAATCCTGTAAACGTATTTCTATCCATTATTTGCTTATGTTGTTATGATCTTTTTTTATTGATGATGTTACAATCAATTATTGATCATCACTGTTAAATTTTCGTCTTTATTTCTCAGGTCTATACCACCCTCAAAAATAGATTTTAAGTTAGTAAGATAAAATGCCCATCCGTTGGAACAGCCTAATCTTACATTTTTTTTTGATCTGTCGTCTGTAGGGATATTATAATGTTTTAACTCAATAACCGTATAATCGCCATTTACACTTAAACTTACATCAACAAGGCAGTCACCCTCAAAAGTAAATTGTATAAAATCCTTTCCGTTTACGGCTTTGATCATTCCGGGCATAGGGTCGGCAAACAAATACCAATACCATTTATAGGAACATCCGCCTTTAACCGGCTCATCAGGCGCAAGTAAGCTGTTTGATTCATTATAAAACTCAGCCCTTTCTAAAAACCATTTTTGCAATTCGACGGATTGTGTCCAGGCATTGTAAATGGTTTTTAAACTTGCCTTAACAGCAATTCGCTTGGTGAATGAGGTCCAGTCAAAATCCTCCATACATTAAACTTCTATTTCTTGCGGGCATAAGCCATTGAAGCGGCGACAAAGTTAATAAAAAGTGGATGCGGATTAGCAACTGTTGATTTTAATTCGGGGTGGAACTGCGCGCCCACAAAAAATGGGTGATTCTTTAATTCAACTATCTCTACCAGATTATTTTGCGGGTTAAAACCCGACGGTACCAGCCCAGCCTTTTCGTATTGGCTTAAGTAAGCGTTATTAAACTCATAGCGATGGCGGTGGCGCTCGCTTATATTCAGTGTACCATATATGGCAGCGGCTTTGCTGCCTTTCTTAATATCGCATGGATAAGCCCCTAAACGCATGGTACCGCCCTTGTTTACCACTTTCTTTTGTTCTTCCATCATGGCAATAACCGGGTTAGGCGTATCCGGGTTCATTTCTGTACTGCTTGCACCTTCTAAGTGCAAAACATTACGGCCAAACTCTACAACCGCACACTGCATACCCAAACAAATACCAAAAAATGGTATGTTATTTTCGCGCACATATTTAATGGCGGCAATCTTTCCTTCAAAACCACGTTCGCCAAAGCCGGGTGCTACTAATACACCGTGTAAACCTTGCAGCTTCTCAATCGCGTTTTGAGGTGTTAACTCTTCTGATGGTATATATCTTACCTTCACTTTACACTCGTTTTTAGCACCCGCGTGTATAAACGATTCTATTATTGACTTGTAAGCATCGGGCAACTCAACATATTTACCTACCAGGCCAATGCAAACATCAGATGTAGGGTTTTTTAGGCGACCCAGAAAGTCTTTCCAGTTTTCCAGGTCAGGTTCTGCTTTATGCGGCAGCTTTAATTTGGTTAATACCGTTTTATCCAATTGCTCTTTTAACATCAACAGCGGCACATCATAAATTGATGGCGCATCAATTGATTCAATAACAGCATTGATGTTAACGTTACAAAACAAAGCTATCTTTTTTCTAAGATCCATATTTAAATGGTGTTCGGTACGGCAAACCAATATATCAGGCTGTATACCATACTCCAGCAACATTTTAACAGAGTGTTGGGTAGGTTTGGTTTTTAACTCGCCCGCGGCAGCCAGGTATGGCACCAATGTAAGGTGGATAACAATTGAATTACCTGAACCCGCTTCCCACTTAAACTGACGAACAGCTTCTATATAAGGTAGTGATTCGATATCGCCTACAGTACCACCCAGTTCAGTTATCACAATGTCATACTCGCCGCTTTCGCCAAGTATGCGCATGTTACGTTTTATCTCATCAGTAATATGCGGCACTACCTGTACAGTTTTCCCTAAAAAAGCGCCTTCGCGTTCTTTGTTGATCACATTTTGATAGATGCGGCCCGTGGTAATGTTGTTGGCCTGAGAGGTTGGCGTATTTAAAAAACGCTCGTAATGACCAAGGTCCAGATCGGTTTCGGCACCATCTTCGGTAACATAACATTCGCCGTGCTCATAGGGATTAAGCGTTCCGGGGTCAATGTTAATATAAGGATCAAACTTTTGGATGGTTACGCGATAACCGCGCGATTGAAGCAATTTAGCTAAGGAAGCTGATATAATACCTTTTCCTAACGAAGAGGTTACACCGCCCGTAACAAATATATATTTGGTCATGATTTTTGTTTGTGTACGGGATACAAAACTAGGAATTTTTTTGGGAGTTTAGTGATTAAAAAATACTTAGCATGATAATGATTATAAAACGCTATGTAACAGGTAAACACAGCTTAGACAGGCAAATTTGCGGCTTGTGAAATAACAATTTTAGCTTATTTTAGCTTCCTAAATTTACTTAATGCGTCTTTTTTTCCTTTTAACCTTTATCATTTTAACTTTTCTTTTTAAAACTTCATACAGCCAGCAGGACATGGACCTGCATATAAGTGGTACATTTTTAAGTGGTAAAAATATACTAAAAGTAAATCGCGATGTATACGATCCGTATTTGTGGGTTCTGGCTCAAAATAACGAAGTGTACCGGATAAATAGCATAACACGCGACATTGATGACTACACTGCAACTTTTAACGCCTACAATAATCTTCAATTTATTGATATAGCCGGTGTAAGTAAGGATACAGTATTTATAGCCACCAAATCAGTAAATACAATCCAGTATAAAAACGGCGGTGTTAAATTAATTTCTGCTATAAACGGAATTAAAGGCAGCGTAACCGGAGTTGGTGTAAATAACGCCTATAATAACTCGGATAACTACTTTTTAAATCCCCTATATCAGGTTTTTATAACAACAGATAAAGGTATTTTTAAGTATGATTATAAAACGGAAATTGTAACACCTGCTGATGTAGAATCCGATAGCAGGTTATTCGAAAAATCATATCGTGACTTAATTTTTCATGGCACCAATTTTTGCAGATGCTATAATAACGATCCTAATTTTATAAGCTACGATATTACTAAACTACTTGGGCATACAGTGTACGGAGGGGAGGTATTTACGGGTAACGTACACGGTAACCTTGTAAAATCTGCATATATTTCTGTCGGTAACCCTTATGATGTAAGTCAACAATTTTCGTTGTTCGCTAACAACTTTTGGGCTACAGAAAAAGGCTTGTTTCAAAGGTATTGGAATTACTCGTCTGACCCACACCGACCTTACGAAACCTATCTTAATGGCGTTGATATTAACAAAATAACATCAATAATGGGGCTAAGAAAGTTCAGTCATGAAAGTGATTTGCTATCTGATCTGGTCAAGGAAAACTTACTTGTTGGTGCAGCAGATGGCCTTTACTTTAGTAATTCCCAATATCACAAAGGTGTCAATGCTAAATATTCTTTTTCTCACTTCGATGCGTTGGGTAATATAAGTGTTAATGACATAGCAGTAAATGCTGACACCTATAAATTTTCAAGATCGCGATTAATATTTTCGCATGGTGAAGTGTGTGAAGATGGCATTTGGATAGCAACATCAAATGGCCTTTATTTTTTAGTGCAAGATTACAAGCCTTATATCGATCCGAATTTTAAGTTGCAAGCTATAAATGTTGATGGGCGACAATTTAGCTTAGACGATGTTGACCTTTGTGAAAACGAATCTGTAACGGCGCGTATTCAATATGTTCAATATAATGCTTTGGCTTTTTTATGGTATAAAAATGGACAGTTAATAAACGGAGAAAACTTGAACACGCTGAATATAAATAGCGCCGGAGACTATTACGCAAAGATAATTGACCCATGTTCAAATGTAACGATAGAAACCCGCCATTTGAAAGTTAATGTAATTACTACACCCGTACTTACATTTAATTATCCCGACAAAATCAACCAATGCCAGGGCGCATCAACCACTCTACAAGTTAATGCCAACAATAACTACAGCTACAGATGGTATAAAAATGGTGTATTAAATGGCAACTCAACCGCTGTGTTAAATACAACAGAATCCGGAAAATACAAATTAGAAGCAAGTAGCTGTTCAGGCACCTGGGTATCAACAAAAGAAGTAGAAGTAAACTTTATAAGCGTACCACAGCCCACATTATCGGCTAACAAAACAGCGTATTGTATTGGCGAAATAGCCACATTATCAACAAGTTTTATAAACGATGGATCGTACACACTTAACTGGTTTCGCGATGGTAATGTGTTAAACGGAGAGCAAAATAAAACGAGCATTACAACAACCCAGGGTGGCATTTATACAATTAAGCTGAGCAATAATAGCGCAGCCTGCGATAATACATCCTCTGCTTTAACCTTAAATTTTATCAGTGTACCCAAACCAGGCATATCTGCTAACAAATTAATTTATTGTGTGGGCGAATCAGCAGTATTAACCACCAGCTTTATTAATGATGGCACGTATACCATTAACTGGTTGTTTAATGGCACCGTGTTAAGTGCTGAAAAAGATAAAACCAGTATATCAGCAACCCAGGCCGGCAATTACGCAGTAAAGCTTAGCAGTAAGCTGTCTGCATGCGACAACACATCTGCCAGTTATGCGCTCAACTTTGAAAGTATACCCACGTTAAAACTTGAAAAAATCATTACCACTACGCTTTGCGATGGGCAAAAGATAGAAATTAAGGCAACTTATTCTGGAGGTGCGATCAAATGGACTACCGGGGAGATCGGCGATAAAATTTCCGTAAACTCGTCGGGCAAATATAGCGCTACTATAACAAGCGCTGCCGGATGTACAGTAACTGAAGATATAGATGTACAGTTTGTTGCAAATCCTACCCTGCAGTTAGCCGATGCTACAGTTTGCGAATTAAGAAATCAAAGTGTTACTTTAAAAGCGCCGCCTGGCTTTGTCAAGTATGAATGGAACGGGCAATCAGGCAGCGCAACCTTTACCACCAGGGTGTCAGGCCCGGTAATTTTAAAGATAACCGACAATAATGGCTGCACAGCTACTCAAACTATTAATATTACCAGCGAGTGCCATGATATATATATACCCAACACTTTTACGCCAAACAACGACGGCTATAACGATACCTGGAAAATTGAAGGTTTAGACGGCGACGAAAGTGTGATTGTTAAAGTTTTTAACAGATCAGGCGAAATGGTGTACAGAAGTACTGGCCATCAAAGCCCCTGGGATGGTGTTTACAAAGGAAAAAAACTACCGACTGGCACCTACTATTACATAATTAATGCCCAAAAGGGCGTGCAAACCTTAAGCGGCAGCGTTACAATAATTAATTAAACATCAATCGTTCCAAACACCGGTGTTGTACAAATGCACAAGGTTTTTGATATGATTAAACGTAAACTTTTTGTTTGTGGCGGCATAGCGGTCGGCAACATCTTTGTTATCTGCCACCATTTCCTCCAAAAGGCTTTTACGTTTTTCCCTATCGCTACTTAACGCGCTACTGAATTTTATTGGTTCAGCATTATTAGAACCTTTAGATATATACCAGGTTGTGTTTGTTCCGCCACCTACAGCACTCCCTCCAAAGCCGTAGCCTCCCGTAGTGTATTGGACGGCAACTTCAAAAAGATTTATTTTGCCTCGCTCCACCACCCTGGCAAAAAAAATACTATCATCTTCCTCTTTAGTAAATATTACCTGGTACAGATCATCGTTCCCACCGGTGTAATACTCCTTTACGTTTTCAGGAGTTATCTTTATAGACTTAGCCCCTTTTTCAAAAGTTTTATAACTGGGTTTCAGTGAAATTAATCCTATTTTAATATTGCAAAACAAGGTGTCATTGCTATTAGCAAGTATAACATAGTCGGGTTTGCTTTTTTTTACAGGCTGATAACTATGATTGACTCCGAGATTTTTTTGAGGCTGCGCAAATACATTACCGGCAGATATACCGATTATAATTAAGGCTATAAATATTTTGATTTTTTTCATACGAGTGATAAGTTTTGTCCAGGCGCGGCAA
>CAMLFI010000176.1 GCA_946479225.1 uncultured Mucilaginibacter sp.
CAAAGTTGGCTATCTGCATCACCAGATTAATAGTATCTATGTTTTTTGGTATATCAATTGTTTTATATTGCCAATGTGGTTCAAACCCTTCCGCAGTCCGGCTTACTTTACCGTTGCTTACTTCTGGCACCCCGTTTACATACAGAACATAAGCGCTGTACACATCGGGCACTGATAAACGCAATTGGCTGTGTTCTTTTGGCAAAAGGACTGTAAGCTTATAAGTGGCGTAACCAAAGGCCGGCAACTTTTTACCGTCTATCTTATAACCGCTGCTCCATAACGAGGGAAAATTTACAAGATGAGCCGCACCCGTTGCTTTGTCAGTGGGAGAAAGCAGCTGTTGCCAGTAAAAAAGCCACTCTCCGTTAAGTTCTACCTTGTTTGTTAGAGTAGCCGAGCGAAGATCAAGCACGCCTTTTTTTGCCACTGGATGATTGGGTATGGTCATCGCCGATGCACAGTGGCCGGTAAGAAATATTACTATTAAAAATCCCAACAGATTTTTTAACTGCCGAAATGGTTTAACGTAAAATTTAAATCGTGACATTGGGGAATAACACAGCGTGTACTACATCTGTCTGCATACCAAAGATAGCTATTAAATAGCTAATGTGCCCATTCCGCTATAAAACCAGTAATGCGTTACCTCTTTATTGCCTTGTCAATATCTTATTTATGGCATCCAATTGATCAGTCTCGAAAGTGGTTTTAGAAACGCAATTCACTGCATCAACTATTTGCCAGGGCTTACTGGCACCTATCAAAACAGATGTGACGCGGTTATCTTTAAGGATCCACGAAAGTGCCATCTGAGCCAGCTTTTGCCCCCGCTGTTGGGCAATATCATTTAGTTTTTTTACCTTTTCAATGATCTCGGGCTTTATGCTATCAACGGTTAAGAAATCTCCCACCTTTAACGCTCTTGAGTCAGGCGGAATACCATGTAAATACTTATCCGTCAATAAGCCCTGCGCCAAGGGAGAAAAGGGTATACACCCTACTCCTTCTTCCTCAAGTAAGTCCAACAAGCCGTCTTCTACCCATCTTTCAAACATTGAATATTTAGGTTGATGTATAATTGCAGGTGTACCCATCTCTTTCAGCAATGCAAATGCCTTTTTAGCTTCCGGGACTTTATAATTAGATATGCCAATATACAGGGCTTTTCCTTGCTGCACTATCAAACTAAGCGCGGCCATGGTCTCTTCCAGCGGTGTTTCGGGATCGGGACGGTGATGGTAAAAGATGTCTACATAGTTTAACTTCATACGTTTCAAACTTTGGTCAAGACTTGAAACTAAATACTTTTTTGACCCCCAATCTCCATACGGGCCATCCCACATATTATACCCTGCTTTAGTAGAAATGATCAGCTCATCGCGATGATTCCTAAAATCAGCATGTAATATCCTTCCAAAATTTTCTTCGGCTGAGCCAGGCGGCGGTCCGTAGTTGTTAGCCAGATCGAAATGCGTTATGCCGTTATCAAAAGCGGTCCATAAAATATCGCGGTAATTTTGTGGCGTATCATAATCGCCAAAGTTTTGCCAAAGACCTAATGATACTCGCGGCAGCTTCAATCCGCTTGTTCCACAGCGCTTATATTGCATTTTTTGATACCGATCCGGCGATGGATTATATGACATAATAAACCTCTATCTACCTATTCAATTGCGCGTTGTTCTTTTTGAAAAACAAACTGAAATACAAAAGCTCATAGTTAACCGCATTTGACCAGTATCTCCAATCATGCGCGCCGGGACGAACTATGAAATCGTGGGTTATGTTTCGCTCCACCATCTTGTCGTGAAGTTCAGTATTCACTTTATAAAAGAAATCCTCGGTACCGCAATCAAAAATTATAGCCAACGAATTTGGTGTAAGCAGATGCAATTGGTTAGTTACAGTATATTTTTCCCAGTTATCAGGATTTGTTGCATAATCCCCTAAACGATTTGCCATATCCCAGTTCTTTGGGAACGGTCTAATATCAACCCCACCGCTCATGCTGCCTGCCGCGCCAAAAATGTCCTGGTGCCTAATGCCCAAATATAAGCCGCCATGGCCGCCCATACTAAGGCCGGTTATAGCTCTGCCATTGCGGTTTTTTATGGTTTTATAGCTTTTGTCAATAAACGGTATGAGCTCTTTGGTTATGTAGGTTTCGTATTTGCAGGTAGGATCAACAGGGCTGTCCCAATACCAGCTGGTTACACCGCCATCAGCACATACAATTATTATATTATATAGGTCGGCGTTATCTGCAACCTTACCACCCTTTTTTACCCAATCAGAATAATTGCCGCCTGCGCCATGCAATAAATAAACAACCGGATATTGCGTGCCGGCAGCATAATTATCAGGCGTAACTACTACGGCCTTGATTTTCTTTTTCATGGCATCGCTGTAGGTTTCAACGGTGTCAACTTTGGCTGCTTTTACGTTAACAACAAACGCTGTTAAACATAACAGCAGGAGCAAATTTCTCTTCATAAGAAGTCACTATATTAATTGATTGTTATGCTTTTAAATAAGCCTTTACTGTCTGTTTTGATGTCCCTAACCCATCAATCCCCAGTTCCATAACATCTCCGGGTTGTAAATATGCCGGTGGTTTAAGGCCCATGGCAACACCGGCAGGTGTACCGGTAGTTATTACGTCTCCGGGCAATAACGTCATAAACTTGCTTACGTAAGCAACTACAAACGGAACATTAAATATAAAGTTAGATGTACTGCCATTCTGCATCATTTTGCCATTAACAGAAAGCCATAGTTTAAGGTTGCCTGAATCAGCAATCTCGTCAGCCGTAGCCACAAATGGCCCAATTGGAGCAAAGGTATCGCAACCTTTACCTTTGTCCCATGTGCCGCCACGCTCTAATTGGAACTCGCGTTCAGAAACGTCGTTATGCAATGTATATCCGGCAACATAATCCAATGCGTCGGCTTCATCAACATAGCTTGCTTTTTTACCAATAACAACAGCCAACTCTACTTCCCAGTCAACTTTCTGTGCATCCTTAGGGATGACAACATTATCAAACGGACCAACTATGGCGCTGGTTGCTTTCATAAAAATAACGGGCTCTGCAGGCGTCGCAGCGCCGGTTTCCTTGGCGTGGTCTGCATAATTAAGGCCGATACAAATTAATTTTGACGGGCGGGCAATGGGGCTGCCCCAGCGTTCACTATCGGCAATTGCAGGTAGTTTGCCTTCATTATCGGCAATAAATTTTTCCAGGCGGTCTATCCCATCCGACTCAAAAAATGCCTCATTGTAATCTTCGCCAAAGGCCGAAGTATCGAATCTTTCATCCCCTATGATAACGCCTGTCTTTTCTTTTCCCGGGTTGCCCCATCTAATTAATTTCATAATAATACTTTAGTCGTAGTTTGTAGTATAAATAGATTCAAGAGCCAAGAATCAAGAGTCAAGGTGAAGCAACCTTTATTTACATGTAGCCGGTTTTGATTCTTGACTCTCTTTGTAGGTCTACGCGGATAAAGCTATTATAAAATTTAAAATTATTAAAGCCCTAATTGGTTTTATCCTGCTTTTCTATTTCAGCGCGATCTTTTTTAATATCGATCTTTATCATGGCATAAATACTCATGTACATATTGGCTATCCACACCAGCGAGAAACCTGCCAGCAGATAACCCCTCCAATCGGGCAGTAAAAACTTAAAGCCCGTTAGTATCAGCATAAAAAGAGTAACGTAATGGCTGAAGCAATATTCGCAGGTAAACAGGTAAAAAAACTTGCGGCCCAAAATGGTTTTACGGGTTGTGCTTTGTTTTATGCAATATTCGCGGGGTTCGCGAAACACCTCCTCGTGCGTAACCGTCCAGGCGATGCAGGCTGTGGGGATAGCCAATAAAAAAAGCCAGGCAACCTGGACCGACAAAGCAGGCATATTGTTGTTTTTGTTTAAACATACAACTTTGATACCAAAAGCACAGTAAATATCAATACGATTTAATCCCGTTCTGACCCGACGATTTGCTTCTTCATTTAAAAAATGATAATTTTAAATACATAAACCTTTTCCATCACCTATCAAATGAGAAAAACGCTTTTTTTATTCCTTCTATTGAATTGCTCGCTTTTTGCAAATGCGCAAAATAAAGGGGCGCGGTTTGCGGATATTATATTGGCGCTTGATAGCATGGCGAGCCTAAATCCTATTGAAAAAACGCACCTGCATATTGACAAACCTTATTATTCTGTAGGCGATACAATATGGCTAAAAGCCTATGTAACCGATCAGAACAACAGGCTGTCTGATCTGAGCAAGATAGTTCGTGTTGAATTGATAAAGAACAACGACTCCATAAAAACGGCCCTGGCCATGCCGCTAACCGGCGGACAGGCGTGGGGAGCTATTACGCTTGAGGACAGTTTGTTTCGGGCAGGCGACTATACCTTACGCGCCTATACTGCGGTAATGCGCAATTTTGATGATGAGTATATTTTTAGCAGGTCAGTAACTATTGGCAATGCACTACCAACAGCAGGCAATAAAATATCCTCTTCTTCAGTTTCTTCAGGGAACGTAATATCGAATGAAAAAATTAAAAACGTATCCGATGAAATAAGTTTGAGTTTTTTTCCCGAGGGTGGCAACCTGATCAGCAACACAGCTTCGACAGTGGCCTTTAAAGCGATCGGGAAAGACGGGTTAAGTCGCAATGTCAGCGGATCTATTGTTGATGAGCACGAGACTAAGGTTGCCGACTTTATAACTGCTCATGCAGGCATGGGTACATTCAAGTTATTTGCAAAAACCGGCAGTACGTTTACTGCTGTTATAAACGGCACCGGAAAGCGCATATCCCTACCTGCTACACAAATTGAAGGCTACAGTTTAGCCGCAAGCCAGGATAAAGAAAACATTTTTATCAAGATCATATCGTCTGCAGGTATCAGTGATTCCGATACTATCAACCTGATAGCGCAGGCTAATAACGAAGTGCTTTACACCGGGAAAACTACTCTAAAAGGGCATGGATTGACAACCACGATTGCTAAAAGCCGTTTTCCAAACGGGATAGTGCAACTTACCCTGTTCAACAAAAATTTTACACCCGCGGCCGAGCGCTTATTATTTGTAAAGCATAACGATCAAAACCTACAGCTTAGCCTTACAGATACAGCAGCCGATGGTCAAAAACCCGGAACAAAACGCTTTAAGCTGTTGGCTACCGATGGAGCCGGAAAACCCGTTCACGGAGCATTCTCTGTTGCGGTTACCAATGCCGATAAAGTACCTTACGACGAAAACGGCGAGATAAGCATTTTTTCAAATCTATTGCTTACATCTGAGCTAAAAGGACATATTGAGCAACCCAATTATTACTTTACCGATACCGCAAATGAAAAGCACTTGGACAATCTCTTGCTGACACAGGGATGGCGCAGATTTATCTGGCAGGATGTTTTAGCTGGCAAATACAAAAACCCCTTGTTTAAACCCGAGCAGGGCAATGTAAGCGGTTTGGTTACCGATGGAAAGAAACAGCCGATTGCCACGGCACATGTAAACTTATATATAAGAGGTGAAAACGCTATAGCATTAGATACTGTAAGTGATGCCCAGGGGAGGTTTGCTTTTGAGGATGTTTTTTTGAACAAGGAAGAACAGTTTTTGATAACGGCGAGCGATGAAAAAGGTAAAGTTAAGTACGTAGTAACACCTGATAAATTTGACGCCATTACACCCCCAAAAATCGCAAGATTACCCGTTATCTATTACCCGGGCTTTATGAACTTCCTTGAAAGCGCCGGTAAAGATTATAAAGAGCTGCAAGATCTCGGCTTGTTAAACCGCACGGGAACCTTATTAGACGAGATAAATATTGCTGAGAAAAAACTGCCCGCGGTAAAAGATGTCGCTATTAAACACTCAGCTAATTTGTCAGGAAAAGGAAGGGCTAACACTGTAATTACATTTATGGATCTGCTGCCTTGCGGCGGT
>CAMLFI010000177.1 GCA_946479225.1 uncultured Mucilaginibacter sp.
CTATAACACTTGACGATGTGAAGGCTTATTATAAAGCTAATTATTCGCCTATGGCTACTAACCTGGTTGTGGTTGGAGATATTGATCAGGCCGCTATTACACCTAAGTTGAGTTTCCTTAAAAAATGGCAGGGTGCCGATTTAAGCTTGCCTAAAATTCCGGCTGGTAGGGCAGTAACCCAAACGCAAATATTTTTGGTTAACAAAGACAAAGCTCCACAATCAGAGATCCGCCTTGGCTATCTGGCACTGCCATATGATGCCACCGGCGACTATTACAAAGCCGGTTTGATGAACTATGTATTAGGAGAAGCGTTTAACAGCAGATTAAATTTGAAGCTGCGTGAAGAAAAGGGTTATACCTATGGTGCAGGCTCGTACTTTACGGGCTCTGAGGTTTTGGGTTATTTTATTGCCACGGCCGGTGTAAGAGCAAATGTGACCGACAGCGCGGTATACGAATTTATGAGTGATATACGCCGTTTCAGAGAGCAGGGGATAACCGATCAGGAATTAGCCTTTGTTAAAAGCGCCATTGGACAGAGCAAGGCGCTTAAATATGAAACTGCCTTGCAAAAAGCCTACTTTTTAGATGATATAGCGAGATACAAGCTTGATCCTAATTTTATAAGTAAGCAGAACGAGATACTAAAAAATATCACCAAAGCCGAGATAAATGCCCTTGCAAAAAAATATTTACCGATTGAAAATATGGTGATTGTTGTTGTGGGCGATAAAGCATCCATCATACCGGGCTTAGATAAGTTGGGTTACCCGATAACCGAATTGGACATGGAAGGACGTCCTGTTAAGTAAAGAGACTATATTAGAAATAAAGAAAGGGATCTATTGATCCCTTTCTTTATTTAGTAAAATACCGAAAACGGGCTATCAGTGCGAAACGGCTTTCAGTCCAATTATCGAACCTATCAGCGTAGTGATGAAGAATAACCGCCAAAATGTAGCGGGATCTTTAAAAACAACTATCCCCATAATCACCGTTCCGATAGCGCCTATGCCGGTCCACACCGCGTAAGCGGTACCGATGGGTAGCGTTTGCGTCGCCTTTACCAGCAGTATCATACTTAAAGACATGGTAACTACAAAGCCTGCAAACCACCAGTACATTTCTGTTCCTGATGTTTCTTTAACCTTACCCAAACAGGATGCAAAAGCTACCTCGCATAATCCTGCTATAATTATGATGATCCAATTCATAGGTGTTTTGAAGCAAAGATAGGAATTGGATAAGTTACTACCCGATAGAATTGTTACCTATATGATCTTACGCTCGTAAGCATATTTAAGTAAACCCACCACAGTTTGGGTGTTTGTTTTTCTGAAAATATTTTTCCGGTGGGTCTCTATTGTGCGCTCACTGATAAACAACAAATGCGCAATTTGCTTATTGCTGTATTCGCGCTCTATCATCCTAATGATCTCTATTTCGCGATCTGTAAGGTGATTGCCTTCCTGGTTGTCTTTATAAGCTTCAACCAGTCGCTTGGTAATATCAGCACTGTAATAGTTACCCCCTGTCGCTATTTTTTTAAGTGCCTCTTCCAACTCTTGTATGCCCGTGTTTTTTAAGATGAAGCCGGATACACCTGCATCCATCATCTCGCTTACTACCATGCTGTCACCAAACATGGATAGTGCAAGCACCTTAATGTCGGGATACTGCTTGCGTACGTGGCGTGTAAGCTCTGCGCCACTCATGCCGGTCATGCTTACATCAGTTAGTAAAATATTTACAGGGGTGTCTTTAAGCAGGTCCATCGCCTTTTCCGGGTCATTACTAACGCCGGCTATCTCAAACCCGGGGATAGCTTTAATGAGCATACTTAAACCATCAATCACCATCTGGTGATCGTCAACAATAAATATTTTATAAGTGGTCGTCATCATTAATTCAGGTTAAAGGTACGTAAATGGCTACCAATGTGCCTTTGCCCGGTGCAGACGAAAAATCAACGGTGCCTTTAAGGTAGGTGAGGCGGGTGATGATATTCTTTATACCAATGCCTTCAAAGTTTTCTTTTTTGTAGGTATCAAACCCTTTGCCGTTATCTTCAACCATGGCGCTAACGCCACCCTCGTCCCTGGCAAGCTGTATGTCCAGCCGACTTGCCTCGGCATGCTTTATTACGTTGTTTACACATTCCTGTAAAATGCGATACAGCACAATTTCGGTATTACTGTCCAATCTTTCTGCAAGGCCTGATGTTTCAACAGTCACCTTTAATTTATCACCATCTATTTTGGTTACAAAATCCTTAACAGCGCTTGCCAGGCCCGTTTTTAAAAGGATATTGGGCATCATTTGATGGGCAATGGTGCGCACCTCTTTACAGCTCTCATCAACAAGGGCCATTGTTTTATCGGCTAAAAATGCATCCTCTGGTTTGCTAAAATCAATGCGGCCCAGCAAGCTAGCCAAATTCAACCTTACTACCGAGAACGTTTGCCCCACACCATCGTGCAGATCAGCGGCAATGCGCTTACGTTCGCGTTCCTCAGCTTCGATAATACCTTTTGACGCGATGGTCTGCTGATGAATAACTTCGGCCTGTAAACGCGCTTCTTGTTTTAACTTATAACGATTGTAAAATAGAGCAGCTAATATTAATATGATAAAGAATGAGCCGCTTATTATGCCTATAGTTGCATTGCTCTGTGATATTTTAAGTTGCTGAACAGTGGTTTGATGATTTAATAAGGCGATCTGTTTTTCCTTTTTCTCTGTCTCGTATTTGGTTTGCAACTCCTGTATGGTTTTTGAGTTGGCATCATTAAATAAAGTAGCGTTTGTTTTATGGAACCTGTCCAGGTAATCAAAGGCTTTGGTCATGTTGCCTTTGCTTTTGTATAGCTGCGCCAGTTCATCATAAATACGCATTCGCTCTTTTAACAATCCGGCTTGATTACTTATATCAAGGGCCTCCAGATAATAGTGTTCGGCTTTTACATATTCTTTAATGCTGCTGTACGCTTCCCCTAATTTAATAAGCGATTTTACAATAGCCGGTTTTTTGCCTATCTCTCGGCGTTTAGCCAAGGCCTTTAAGCTATATTCAATCGCCATAGCATAATGGCCCTGCTGATACTCCATTTCGCCCAAATTACTGTAGGCTGTTGCAATTGCCGTAGGGTAGTTAACCTTTGATGCATATAAAATGGCATTGTCGAAATTAATTTTAGCCACCTTAAAATCGTCCTGATCAAGCGCTATGCCCGCTATGTTATTGTAAGCGGTTGCCATGCTGGCGTAGTTATTCGTTTTTGTGTGCAACCGCAGCGCATTTTGCGCGTATTGCGAAGCCAGCTTATAGTTTTTCTGATCCCAATATATTACGCAAATATTGCTGGATAACTTTGCCTGCATAGGCTCGTCGGCGTATTTTTCGGCCACTGTTATCGCTTTAACATAATTGTCGAGCGCGGGCGTATAATTACCCTGTTCGTAATAAATTATGCCGATGCTGTTATAAGTGGCTGATAGTAGAGGGTCGTTAGTTTCCCGGCGGATCTTTAATGCTTTTTTATGGTATTCAAACGCCTTTTCGTAATTATCAAGACTGTACCATGTACCACCCAGGTTATTGTAAGCTTTCGCAATGCGCGTTTGATCATTGGTCTTTTGATAGTAGCTCAGGGCATCTGTAAAATACTTTAAAGCATCGTTGTATTTGTCTTTAGCATCATAGATTAAACCGGCGAGGTTAAAAGCATCTCCTAATACATTGTACATTTTTGTTTGCCGGGTTTGGCGAATAACATCATTAGTTATAGCAAGGGCGCTGTCGGGCTTTGTTTTCCTTAATTCGTCGGCTAATTTTAGTTGTTTCTCAAATTTAGCGGCGGGCACCGTTTGCGCAACCAGGCAATAAGGCAGTAAAAGGATTAACGTCAAAATATAAAGCCTCATTTTTTTTATGGGATGATCCGGTTTAACTATCAGGGATTTGACAATTTGAATATGCTTATTTTTTTTGAATTAATAAGTGCTGATAAATACGGATCGGCGATGCAAGTTGACTATTATAAATACAGTAAGCAATGCCGTGTTAAGGGCATCTTTAATTGCGTGTAACAGGGTACTTCATCCACAGCGTAAGTGCCGGCTGCGTAAACCACGTAGTAAAAGATACCGTTGCAACGGTATTTCAGCGCCGGGTTGCTATACGCAACTTTGACAGCAAAAGAACTCTTAAAAATGAAAACAATCAAACTCTTATCAGCAGCTTACATCTTTGCATGTTTGTTATTTTGTATCACGATATCTTCGTGTAAAAAAGATCCGGGAACAACACCTACTGAGGTAATCCTTCCAACAATTACCGGCATAAGCCCTAAAAATCCCGTACCCGGCGACGTTGTAACCGTTACCGGAACAGGCTTTGGCACTGTTGTGACCGACGTTAAAGTAACCATAGGTACACAGGTTATCACCATAACTACCGTTAGTGATACCCAGGTAAAATTTACACTGCCGACCGGTATAACCGCCGGCGACCTTGCCGTCGCCATAAAAAACATCAATGCTAAAAACACCGATCCGACTGGCGTAACTATTACGCCTCAACCTGCCCCTGTAGCGGTTACCATATTATCAATAAGCCCGGCCCAGGCTAAGGTTGGCGATGTGATAACTGTTTTGGGCACAGGTTTTAGCGCGACTATTACTGATAACGTTTTTAAATTTAATGGTGCAACTGCGGTTGTGCAAAGTGTTTTGCTTGGCAGTATGCAGGTGGTGGTGCCTGCCGGTGCTACAACCGGATTGGTTAGCCTAAGTGTAAAAGGCGCTGCTGCTGTTAGCGGACCTCAGTTTACATTAGACGTTGCCACGCCGGGTAGCAGTGTAGATTATATTAATGTAATAAGCGGCACAGCAAAGTTCAATAAAGTTGCCACGGCCAATGATGATATCTCTGATATATTTATTGATAAGAATACCAATACGCTTTACTTTTCTGATTATTACAATATGGGAGCGAGCGCAGGTAATACAATTTATAAAATGAATTTGACCGGCGGTAGCCCAAGCAAATTAACAACCGACGCACGGATTACCAATATTCAGTATATCACTACAGACGCAACAGGAAACGTTTTCGCGCTGAAATACCAGGACAACGCAATACAAAAAGCTACTATTTATAAAATATCGGCAGATGGCAACACCATCACCGAAATTAAGAAAGACATTGCCTTGTTTGGTGATGGTGCAAAACGCCTTTATGTAGACTCAGAAGGTACAATTTGGCTTGGACACAGCAATAAGCTGGACGCGACAAACACTTATGTTTATGTGAGCAGCCATAACGCCAACAGCGCTGTTGACGGACCTTTATACAAGGGTGACGTAGCTTACGTTGCCAACTATTCTACCTATAACATCGTCTATAAAACACTTAACCTGGTAAGCGGTGTTGATGCCACCACTGATTTTACTTTGCAAGGGCTGTTTACGCAGGATGACAGTAAAATAACTTCTAATGGCGATGGGCCGCGCTTGTCGACATTTGCGTTGGACGGCAGTGAGAACTGTTATGTAATCTACCCGTTATCATATCAAACCGGACAATTAACGCAGACTTACCTTATCCGTAAAACTAAAAACGGCAGCGGTACAAGTTCGCTTATTACCAAATTTAACACCAAATATTCGGGAACAAACCCTATAGTAGAACCACAAGGCGGCCTGCGTGTTAAACCTATAATGGCAGCTGATAACAGTGGCAACTTATATTTAAAATACAACTCTAAAGAGATCATCAAGATCTCTCAATAGACAATTATTAATTTAGGAGGACTGCTCAGGGCGGGGTTAATTAACTTCGTCCTGATTTTTTTGTCAAAACGAATTGGGCTTCAATCATTGTTATCTTACCCAACAAGCCACCCATAAATTTGTATTTTTGCCCCATGCAACAGCCCAATAATCCACTTCACGGCAAAACCCTCGAAACGA
>CAMLFI010000178.1 GCA_946479225.1 uncultured Mucilaginibacter sp.
TTGTTCTCGTTCCTGCTGGCGCTGGGTATTGTGGTGGATGATGCCATTGTGGTAATTGAGAACACGCACCGGATATTTGATAACGGAAAAGTCCCCATTAAGCAAGCGGCTAAAATGGCGGCCGGCGAGGTTTTCCTTCCGGTATTATCAGGTACCCTTACAACCCTCGCACCATTTGTGCCGTTGGCGTTTTGGAACAGCCTTATCGGTAAATTCATGTTCTTCCTGCCAATAACATTGATTATTACTTTATTGGCTTCGTTGGTGGTAGCTTATATATTTAACCCGGTTTTCGCGGTTGATTTTATGAAACCTCACGTTAAGGGCGAGCACGATAATCCTAAATTTGATAAGACCACTAAACGCGTAATGTTATGGTTTGCCGGTATTGCAGTTATTGCTTACCTGATTAATTTTGGAGTGGGTAATTTTGTTGTGTTTGCAGCAGTTATGTATCTGCTTAACCATTTTATATTTATTAAATGGATAGACGCTTTCCAAAACAAGGCATGGCCTAAAATTCAAACTACTTATGCAAACCTGCTCGAAAAAGCAATTAAGGTACCGGGATGGGTACTGTCAGGGACAGTTCTTTTGTTCATTTTCAGTATCTTTTTTATGATTGTTCGCAGCCCTAAGGTAGAGTTCTTCCCGCAGGCTGACCCCAACTTCGCATTCGTTTATATAACGTTGCCAAAGGGTACGGATCAGGCCCGCACCAACGAAGTGACTAAGATACTTGAAAAGCGAGTAGCGAATGCGGTTGAGCCGGATAAGGATGTTGTTTCGTCTATTATATCCAACGTAACTGTAAGCGTTACCGACCCGCAGGACGAGGATCAGGGTAACTATCCTAACAAAGCAAAAATTGCTGTAGCGTTTGTTAAGTTTGGCGAGCGTAACGGCAAGAATACCAGGGATATTATGCTGAGGATCCGTAAAGCGGTAGTAGGCATTATTCCCGGAGTTAAAATTTCTGTTGACCAGGAAAGTGGTGGCCCACCAACACAAAAGGATATTAGCATTGAAGTTGCAGGCGACAATCTGGACTCGTTAGTTAAAGCGGCAAACAACCTGAAAAAGTTTATAGACAAGCAAAATATTGGTGGCATTGAAGAGCTTACTGCAGATGTGCAGGACGACAAACCTCAAATAGTATTTGATATTGACAGGGAACGTGCCAATCGCGAAGGTGTGAGCAGTGCGCAGATAAGCCAGGCTTTGGCTGCTACACTGTACGGAATGAAAGCCGCCGATTTTAGAAACACTACTGAAGAGGACTACGAGATAAATGTACGCGGAAAAGAAGATCAGCGCTATGATTTGGATGCGATACGTAACCTTAAAATAACCTACCGCGATATGGCAACCGGCGGAGCAGTAAGGCAAGTACCTATTTCGGCTTTCAGCGATATACGTTATCAGAATACTTACAGCAATATAAAGCACAAGCAACAAATAAGGGTGATTACGCTAGGCTCTAACGTATTGAAAACAGGCGGCTATAATGCTAATGATGTAAACGCTCAAATAGCACAGGTACTCACTGATTTCAAAACTCCGGCAGGTATCACCCTGCGTATGGGTGGCGGTCAGGAAGATCAAACAGAAGCTGCTGTATTCCTTTTATCCGCATTAGGTGTGTCATTTATGCTGATCCTGATCATTCTGATGATGCAGTTTAACTCAATTGGTAAAACGTTTATCATTATTAGCGAGATATTGTTCAGTATAATAGGCGTGCTATTAGGCGTAAGTATTTTTGGAATGACCTTCTCTGTATTAATGACCGGGATTGGCATTGTGGCGCTGGCCGGTGTGGTTGTTCGTAATGGTATATTGCTGGTTGAGTTTACCGACCTGTTAATGTCGCAGGGGCAAAACCTGCATGACGCCGTTGTTGAAGCTGGCCGTACGCGTATGACGCCGGTGTTACTTACTGCTACCGCCGCCATATTAGGTCTGATTCCGCTGGCAATTGGTTTTAATATTGATTTTGCAGGATTGTTTAATCATTTCCAGCCGCATATCCATTTTGGAGGTGATAACACTGCATTCTGGGGACCGTTATCATGGACAATGATATTTGGTTTGGGTTTCGCTACCCTTATCACATTGATATTGGTACCATGTATGTACATCATTCACTACAACTTAAAGCAACGCTTATTTGGTAAAAAGAACGCCAATAAAGCTGAGTTAAAAGCAGTTTAATTAAAGTGAAATATAAATTTAAAGCCGCTCCGGGTAACCGGGGCGGCTTTTTGTTTTGGGAATGATTATTGCACTTCACCAGTAAACCATCTAAACATGACGAAGCAAAATACAATCCCATTAAAACAGGTTATCGGGATGGGGATATTAACGGGTATGCGTTCAGCCGCGGCACCTGCTATAGCCGCGCATATTTTAAATAATAATGAAAGATCACAGGTGTATCGCAGTCCCATCGGTTTTATACCCACAAGCGCTATAGCCGATGCGCTGAAATGGATGGCCCTTGCTGAGTTTTTAGGGGATAAATTGCCGCTCGCTCCAAATCGAACCCAGCCTTTGTCAATTGCTATACGATGTTTAGCTGGTGGGCTTGTGGGTGCGGGTATATTTAATGCCGCGGGAAAAAAAGCGCTAACAGGCGCGGTATTAGGCTGTTTAATTGCAGGAGCGTCCACTTATGGCAGCTTTTTTTTGCGTAAAAAATTAGCGCGAACCGGTCTTGGTAATTTCATGTCTGGCATTATTGAAGATGCCTTTGTAGTTGGAGCGGGGATAAAACTAGCGCAATCTGTTTAATCATCTAAACGTAACATTTACAGGCTGCTATCCATAACCAAAGGGAAAGCACAGGATTTTTGATACTTTTGTTAAAAAAGTCAGTTTTTAACAAAAGTATTTCATGAGTTCAGGAGTTGATCAGCAGGATATAAAGCGGGAGAAGATATTAGAGGCGGCTTATCAGAGGTTTTTGCATTACGGTTATTCAAAAACAACCATGAATGAAATAGCCGGCGACCTGTCTTTTTCAAAGGCGCTGCTGTATTACTACTTTCCCGATAAAAGCCAGCTGTACGTGGCAGTGATGCGAAAATTGGCGAATGATTATTTAGCAAAACTGCGCAAGGAAATTGCCTTGTTCGATAATCTAAAAAGCGCTTTTATTTTCCAGATAAATACCCAGCACGATTTTATTGTTGAGAACTATAATTTCTTTGATTATTTCAGGCTTAATGAGCAAAACCTGCCGGAAAGCATATGGGAAATAATAGGGGAGATACATGGTACAGAAACTGCCTTGTTAACATCGGCCATAAAAAGTGAAGTTGATAGGGGGAGAATAAAACCGGTGATAAATCCGGAAGAGATAATAGATTTATTGCTTGATGCGCTGCACGGCGTAAGGGTACGCTCAGTATCCTATAAAAAAGCAATGTTCCCTAAAAAGGAGCATTTAGAGGAGATAAGGGCAAAGAGACTGCTACTGGCCGAAATATTTATCAGAGGGCTTAACTAAATTGATTTTCACTCTGTCAGGCTTCAGTAAAAAAAGCTGAAACGGTGTTTAAACACACAGCTGATAGGTATATTTGTAAGCGAATATTGCTGTTGATGAGATACTTCTGATCAGCGTGATATTTAAAAATACTTCTAAAGTTAAGAGGTGATTGTTTTAGAGTGATTAGCAGGTTGGCTGTATGGCTAGCCTGCTTTTTTGTTTTAAAGTATGCTTAGGTCAATAACCGACCAATTTTTTAGTTTCCCCGGCCGGCCACCTTTGTATTGCAATTTTATCTTAAATTCAGTGGTCGACTCTTCCGTTTTTACGCTTGATTTTATTACGTATACCGAGTCAGAGGTTTTGGCAAATTGGTAACCGTCTTCGGCAAAAGTTGCGCTTGATGATTTAAGCGTAGGCCTTACATATTCCTTTGCAATTTCGTAGGCATCTTCATTGGTAGGCAACCCTCTAAAAAAATCAGGCTTTAATGAACCTGTTAATACTATTTTTACAACCATTGCGATTACAACCACCGAGAAAAATAGTAAGATCCATACTGCTTTATTAGCCGATTTTGTCTTCTTGGCTTTTTCGTTTAAGAATTTATTGTCGATCATTAGTTTTTAGGGGTATAATTGGTTGCTAATTTATAAAAATTGTAAAATAAATAACCCCTTAGAAATAATATTCTGTTTTAAGCAAAAAACAGGTATGAAATAAGTATGGCCGTTATTATTCCAAATACATCTGCAATAAGCATAGCCGGGATGGCGTAACGTGTTTTTTTAACGTTTACTGCACCAAAATACAGCGCCACAATATAGAATGTGGTATCAGCAGTACCATATAAAACACTTGATAGGTGGCCGATAAAGCTGTCCACCCCAAAGGTTTTTAAATTATCCAGCATTAATGCCCGTGCGCCCGATCCGCTTAACGGACGAAGGAAAGCAATAGGCAATACATCGGTAAACCGTGTATCCATATTAAAATGGCTGAATATCCACTTAAAACCATCACCCAAATAAGTTAAAGCGCCACAGGTTCTGAACAAACTTACCGCAGCAAGCAAGCCAACCAGGTAAGGAATTATTTTAACTGATACCTCAAAACCTTCTTTTGCGCCATCAATAAAAGCCTCAAAAACGTTTATTTTTTTTCGTAATCCTCCTAAAATGAATATTACAGGTATCGATAGCAATACCACATTGCTAAACACCTTTGAGAATTCGGATATCTCTGTTTTGTTTAAAAATACCGTGAGGTACCAAACCAATCCTGCTACAACTGCGGTTATGCCGCCCAACCAGGCTATTACAACCCGGTCAAAAAGGTTAATGCCCTGTTTTATGCTAACGATAATAAGCGCTGCCAGCGTTGCTACATAGGATGCAACTATACAGGGAATAAATACATCAGTAGGGTCGGCAGAGTTATAAATCGCCCGTTGTGCAATAATAGCGATAGGCAATAAGGTTAACCCGGATGCATGCAGCGTTAGGAACATGATCTGGGCGTTAGAGGCAGTATCGCGCTCTTTACCATGTTCATCTTTATTCAGTTCCTGTAAGCCGCCCATTGCTTTTAAACCAAATGGCGTAGCGGCGTTATCCAGACCGAGCAGGTTAGCGGAAAAATTCATCATCATTTGGCCCGTGGCGGGATGATCTTTTGGCACCTCAGGAAATAAACGGTTAAAAAATGGGCCTACAATACGCGAAAGAAAATTGATAGCTCCCGCCTTTTCGCCAATTTTCATGATACCCAGCCAAAGCGACATAATGCCTACCAATGGCAGGGCGATATCCATTACAGCGGCCTTTGTGGTATCAAAGGTACCTTCGGCCATTAGTTTGAATATCTCGGTATCGCCAAAAAATATCAGCTTGATAAGCCCTATAACAAAGGCAATTATAAAAAAGGAAACCCAGATGTAATTTAAGGCCATATAATTTTGCTGAAGTGAAAGTAAGTAATGATTTTCAATTTTTTAATTCAGCAATAAAGAATAATTGGCTTAACCTTTTTTAAATTTATTGGCTAGCTGTTTAAGCATATCTTCGTCAACAGGTTTTGCCGGCTCTTCCTTTTTCTTAAAAGGCTGGTTATAAGCAGGACGTTGATTGTCAGGTCTTTTACCAGGCTGTGCCGGTGCTTGCTGTGTAGTGCTAGATGGTGCAGCAACCGGATCGGCAGGTTTGCTTTGAGCCGCTTTTTGTTGCCGTTCTGCTTGTTTTTTGGCATTCATGCGGGCATATATCTCCTCTAGCTTACGCTTGGTGTAAAGCGGGAAATCGCCCTGCATCATCCATGAATAATAGCTGGGCTCCAGGTTGAAAACATCCTCTACCTTTTTACCTTTATGCTTGCCGAAGTTGAAAACTTCTTCCCCGGCATCATTATAAGCCAGGCGTCCCGCAAAATCAACCGGGCGATGAAGGTTGGTAAATTTATGCAGCGCGGCAACAT
>CAMLFI010000179.1 GCA_946479225.1 uncultured Mucilaginibacter sp.
TGTTTGAGTCGATTGATTTTTGTGACTCAACACCTGTTGCAACGCTTTTGTATAGGTCTTCAAATACTGGTTTAGTAGCATCACGGAATTTTTTCCACCAATCTAAAGCACCACGTTGTGCGGTAGTTGAGCAATTAGCATACATCCAGTCCATACCGTTTTCTGCAACTAATGGCATTAATGATTGAGTTAACTCTTCAACAGTTTCGTTGAAAGACTCAGACGGTGAGTGACCATTGCTGCGTAATACTTCGTATTGTGCAGCGAAAATACCCTGGATACAACCCATCAACGTACCACGCTCGCCGGTCAAGTCGCTATATACTTCTTTACGGAAATCTGTTTCGAACAAGTAACCGCTACCTACAGCAATACCTAAAGCTATAACACGGTCAAACGCGTTACCTGTAGCATCCTGGAAGATTGCGTAGCTTGAGTTTAAGCCACGGCCTTGCAAGAACATACGGCGCAATGAAGTACCAGATCCTTTAGGAGCAACCAAAAACACGTCAACATCAGCAGGAGGAATAATACCGGTTTGCTCGTTGAAAGTGATACCGAAACCATGAGAGAAGTATAATGCTTTACCCGGGGTTAAGTGTTTTTTAACTGTTGGCCACAAAGCGATCTGAGCCGCGTCGCTCAACAGATAGCAAATTATAGTTCCTCTTTCTAAAGCTTCTTCAATTTCAAAAAGGGTTTCGCCCGGTACAAAGCCATCAGCAATAGCTTTATCCCATGTTTTTGAATTTTTACGCTGACCAACAATTACGTTGATGCCATTGTCTTTTTGGTTTAGCGCTTGGCCAGGACCTTGAACACCGTAACCAATAACTGCTACGGTTTCGTTTTTAAGGATGTCCTGTGCTTTTGCCAAAGGAAACTCCTCGCGGGTTACTACATTTTCTTCAGTACCACCGAAATTTAATTTTGCCATTGTTTTGTTTTTATTGATTTTATTGTGATTTCACTGATCTTATTGCGATTTCACTGATTTAGTTTAATGATTATTATTTCTTCAATACTCCCCCTTTAGGGGGTTGGGGGGCTTTACATTGTAAATACTTTCTGCCCCTTATTCAAATATTCATTCTCCATCACTTCCTCCCCCGGTTCCATTCTTTCAAACTCGCGTAGTTTGGTATTAAAGCCTTCGCTGTTTTTAATAATTGCTACCCTGGCGCTGCGTACAAATTCTATCAGGCCGTAAGGCTGTAAAATGGCGATCAGATTGTCCGTTTCTTCGCGATGTCCTGTTGTTTCAAACACGGTGTAATCCTTACGGATAACCACTGCGCGTGCGCCATTTTCGCGCAGCAAACGTTCAACACTCACCTTCTCGGCAATTACATCTGTAGACACCTTATAAAGTGCCAGCTCCTGCCAGATAATGTCTTCGTTAGTGTTGTAATAAACCTTCAATACTTCTACCTGCTTCTCTATCTGGCGGGTAAGTTTACGTACAACTTCTTCCGACTCTGTAATAACTATATTAAAGCGGTGTATGCTTTCCACTTCAGATGGCGAAGTGTTTAAGCTGTCTATATTGATCTTACGGCGCGTAAATATAATAGCTATGCGGTTTAACAACCCTACCTGGTTTTCAGTGTAGATGGTGATATTAAACTCTTTTTTTTCTATATCCTGATGATCGCTCATTGTCTTTTTAGTTTATTGGTCATTAGCCACTGGTCATTGGTTCTTTAAATACCTTTTACCTTTCAGCTTTAACCTTTTATCTTATTTCAACCTGATTTCTGATACACTGCATCCCTGTGGTACCATCGGGAACACGTTGTTCTCTTTCAAAACATTCACTTCTAGCAGGAATGAACCATTGGTTTCCAACATTTCTTTTAAAGCACCCGGCAGATCGGCACGTTCTTTTATGCTCTTGCCCGGAATGCGGTATGCAGCTGCCAGCGCCACAAAATCAGGGCTTTCAATATCAACAAAAGAGTAACGGCGCGAGTTAAACAACTCCTGCCATTGGCGCACCATGCCTAAAAAGTGATTATTAAGAATGATGATCTTAACATCAACACCGCTTTGCATAATAGTACCCAGCTCCTGGCAAGTCATCTGGAAACCGCCATCACCTATAATGGCTACAACTGTTCTATCCTGAGCGCCATATTTAGCGCCTATAGCAGCAGGTAACGCAAAACCCATAGTACCCAAACCGCCGCTGGTAACGTTGCTGCGTGTTTTGTTGAACTGAGCATAACGGCAAGCCACCATTTGGTGCTGACCAACGTCAGTAACTATTATAGCCTCTCCATTGGTGAGGTCATTTAGTTGTTTGATTACCTCGCCCATGGTCATTTCACCTTTAGTAGGGTTCAATTCTTTATGGATGACCGCTTCAACTTCCTGGCGGGTGTACTCGTGGAATTTGTTAACCCAGTCTGTATGTTGTTTTTCTTCAACCAAGGCGGTAAGCATTGGTAGCGTCTCTTTACAGTCGCCCCAAACGGGTACGGTTACTTTAACGTTCTTGTCAATCTCGGCCGGGTCGATATCAAGATGCACTACCTGCGCCTGCTTAGCATATTTATCTAAACGGCCGGTTACACGATCGTCAAAACGCATACCTATAGCGATCAGTACATCGCATTCGTTAGTTAAAACGTTAGGACCATAATTGCCATGCATACCCAACATACCCACATTAAGCGGATGCGAAGTTGGTATAGCACCTGCCCCTAATACTGTCCATGCCGCAGGGATACCGCTCTTTTCAACAAAAGCTTTAAACTCTTGCTCTGCACTGCCTAAAATCACTCCCTGACCAAATAATATAAATGGCTTTTTAGCTTGATTGATCAGCGTGGCAGCTTGTTCAACATATTGCGAACGTACAATTGGTTTCGGTCTGTAGCTGCGAATATGACTACACGGCGTATAACCTTCGTAATCAAATAGCTGTATCTGGGCATTCTTTGTAATGTCGATCAATACCGGACCGGGTCTGCCGCTTCTTGCTATGTAAAAAGCTTTAGCCATTATCTCCGGGATCTCGGTAGCATCAGTAACCTGGTAGTTCCATTTGGTTACAGGTGTAGTGATGTTGATCACGTCCGTCTCCTGAAAAGCATCAGTACCCAATAAATGCGCGAAAACCTGACCTGTTACGCATACTAAAGGCGTGCTGTCTATCTGCGCATCAGCTAAACCTGTTACCAGGTTGGTAGCGCCGGGACCACTGGTAGCGAATACTACGCCCACTTTACCTGATGTACGCGCGTAACCCTGACCGGCGTGTATACCACCCTGCTCATGGCGAACCAAAATGTGGTTTAGTTTTTCGTTATAATCATATAAAGCATCGTAAATAGGCATAATTGCCCCGCCCGGATAACCAAAAATGGTATCAACTCCCTCTGCTATCAATGCTTCTAATACCGCTGCCGATCCTGTGATGTTTACAGTCTCTTTAGCCGGTGTGTTTAGTATTTCCTGTTGTGCAACTTCCATACTCTTATTTTTTATTTCGAATTTCGAATGTTCGATTTCGAATTTATTTTTCTATCAATTTATTTTAAAGCCTTTTACCTTTCAGCTTTAACCTTTTACCTAAAATTCATCCGTAACGCAACCTTCGGCGGCTGATTTTACGGTTTTGGCATATCTGTAAAGCAAGCCCTTGCTCACTTTTAGTTCCGGTTGCTGCCATGCAGCTTTACGGGCGGCCATTTCTTCGTCGGTTAGTATCACATTGATCTGGTTGGTTGTCGCGTCAATAATGATCTTGTCCTCGTCTTTTATTAAACCTATCTCCCCACCGTCGTATGCCTCGGGGGTGATGTGGCCTACCACAAACCCATGTGTTCCGCCGCTAAATCTGCCGTCAGTAATCAGTGCTACCGAGCTGCCTAAACCTGCGCCAAATATGGCTGATGTTGGCTTAAGCATCTCGGGCATACCCGGCGCGCCTTTAGGGCCCACATTGCGGATAACCACCACATCACCTTTTTTGACTCGGCCGCTTGATATGCCTGCAATCAGTTCAAACTCGCCATCAAATACGCGGGCAGGTCCTTCAAAATGAGTACCTTCTTTACCGCTTATTTTGGCTACACTACCACCCTTGGCAATATTGCCGTATAGTATCTGTAAGTGACCGGTAGCCTTTACAGGCGCTTCAACCGGCCATATAATTTTCTGTGTGTCAAATGACATTTCAGGTACTTCTGCCAAGTTCTCGGCAATGGTTTTACCGGTAACAGTTATGCAATCGCCATGTAACCAGCCTTGTGCAAGGCAATATTTCATAACAGCAGGTACACCACCTACATTATGCAGATCTTCCATCATGTATTTACCGCTTGGCTTCATATCGGCCAATACAGGTATACGGTTACTTATCAATTGGAAATCGTCCTGAGTTAATTTAACGCCAACGCTTTTCGCCATGGCTATCATGTGCAATACTGCATTGGTGCTTCCGCCTAATACCATTATGATCACCATAGCATTTTCAAATGCTTCGCGGGTCATTATGTCACTCGGTTTGATATCTTTTTCTAAAAGTATTTTAATGGCTTTACCAGCCGCTAAACATTCCGCTTTTTTCTCTTCGCTTAAAGCAGGGTTGCTTGATGAGTAGGGCAAGCTCATGCCCAAAGCTTCGATAGCAGCAGCCATGGTATTAGCAGTGTAAACACCACCGCAGGCGCCCGCGCTCGGACAAGCGTTTTTAATTACGCCCATAAAATCTTCAGGACTGATCTGTCCTGCAATCTTTTTACCTAAAGCCTCAAATGCTGATACAATATTTAGGTCCTCGCCTTTCCAATGGCCTGGTTTGATTGTACCACCATATACCATTATAGATGGGCGGTTTAAACGGCCCATAGCCATAATAGAGCCCGGCATGTTTTTATCGCAGCCCGGCAGGGTAATTAAACCATCATAATATTGCGCGCCGGTAACGGCCTCAATTGAATCGGCAATAACATCTCTGCTAACCAAAGAATAACGCATACCTTCGGTACCGTTGCTCATGCCATCGCTTACACCTATTGTATGGAAGATCAGTCCAACCAGATCTTCGGCCCAAATGCCTTGCTTAACAATCTTAGCCAGATCATTCAAGTGCATGTTACAAGTGTTACCATCATAACCCATACTGGCAACGCCAACCTGGGCTTTTTGCATATCTTCATCAGTTAAACCAATGCCGTAAAGCATAGCCTGAGCTGCAGGTTGTGTTGGATCCTGCGTAAAGGTTTTGCTATACTTATTCAATTCCACTCCGTTACTGATGTTAGATGAACTCATTTTTATTACGTATTATGCGCTATAGGTTTTAGGGTTCTCGCCCTTTGTATTTCTGTTTATGTAAGATAGAGATACCCTTATAAACTGGCAATAGCTTATCACGAAAATTTTAAAAAGATATATTATTCTGTTTTAATATCAAATACATACTATAAATATCTAAAGTAATATAAATATAAGAATATAATTTTTAAGCTGCTATACCAAAGTTCAAAACGGTATTCAGTATGGTTTTTATGCATGCATAATAAGTAGGCTAAATTCTGCCTAAAATTGGGTAGATGGCGAGAAAAGTTGGCAGTTTTTAGTTGGCAGTGGATATATTTTTTTTTGAGGAATTTAAACTAAAGTGTCTGCAAATTTAGGGGGTGGCTCACGGGGGCTCACAGGGCTCAGGGTGGCTCACCCCGGCTCTGAGCCACCCCCTGTATCCGAATAAAACAAAAAATGCCCGACAAAGCCAGGCATTTTTAAATTACATATTGAAATATTAATTCAACTTATAAGCAGCTATAGAGTTAGCCGAAAATGTTGGCACATAAATAGTTTTTGTAGCCGGGTCAAAACCAATATCTGCAGTCTTTGCAGTGGTATGTGTATCCAGTAATAGGTCTTTAGTGCCCTTAGCTGTATTTACATAATACATATAACCGGACCAGGCAGTTACGATAAAATCGCCGT
>CAMLFI010000180.1 GCA_946479225.1 uncultured Mucilaginibacter sp.
ACCACCGAGATCTACACTCTTTCCCTACACGACGCTCTTCCGATCTACGAAGAGCAAAAAAACTTTACACAGGCCCTATCCTATTATGATAAAGCAGAGGAGATAGCCATAGCAATTAAGGACCAATCATTATTAGCCGACTGTTACAACAACAGGGGTGTTATTTACGAACAGCAGTTAAAATACGATGATGCCTTAGCGGTTTATAAAAAGGCCCTGGCTATTTATCAGAAGCTTAATATACCGGATAGGATAGCGCTTAGTCTGAACAATATTGGCATCGTTTACAAGTTCCAGAAGAAATTCCCTCAATCACTTGAATATTACAACCGGTCGCTGATATTTTCTGAAAAGCTGGGCGACCGCTTTTTTGTGGCGGCTAACCTGAATAATATGGGGAATGTTTATGCTTTGATGAACAATTATCCTAAAGCGATAGAATTTAATACCAGGGGGTTAAAAATCGCCAAGGAAATCAAGGCAACCAATATTGTGGTAGAGGCCTATGGTAGCTTGGCAGACGACTATGCGGGAATAGGCGATCTGAAAAAAGCCCTGGAATTTAAGGATAGGTTTATCGCGGTTAAAGAGGATTACATCAATGTGGAGCGCTCGGGGCAAATGGCCGAAATGCAAGCGCGGTATGAGACGGAGAAGAAGGAAAATCAGATAGTAACACTAAAACAGCAACAGCAGATAAGTTCCCTTAATATTGCGAAGCAGCACCTGTTGCTGCAAAAAAGAAATTACCAAATATTTACCGTAACCGGCGTTGCGATTTGCCTGGTAATTTTTGGCTATTTATACAACAATCGCCAACGCGCAAGGCAGCAATTAGATAAACTAAAAGCGATATCAGATACTGAAAAACAGGAACGTACGCGTATTGCCAAAGATATACACGACGATATGGGCTCGGGCCTGTCAAAGATCATCATGATGTCGGGGATGGTGGAGGACAAAATAAAAACCAGCGATTACGGCACTAAGGAGATCATTAGCATAAAGCAGATATCGCAGGAATTGGTCGATAATATGCGCGACCTGATCTGGGTGCTTAACCCTGAAAATGCCACACTGGATAATTTAGTGGCCCGTATACGCGAGCACTGCTCAGATTACCTGGAGGGCATGTCCGTTAAAACTGAATTGGATATACAGCATGATGTGCCTTATGTTCGCATATCGCAACAAACACAACGCAATATCTTTTTAACCATTAAAGAGGCCCTGCATAATTGCGTTAAACATGCCAATTGCGATAAAATAGCCATAGGGCTTACTTTTAACGATGGCGTTCTTACCGTTAGTGTTACCGATAGCGGCAAAGGTTTTGAATCTGATGAATTGAAGCGTAAGGGCAATGGGCTGCGCAACATGCAGCAGCGGATGCAATCAATAGGCGGAAAGTTTACCATTAGCTCTGTTTTAGGCGTGGGTACAACCATACAAACCAGTATACAATTGGCTTAGTACGGGTATCCATAAATATTATAATACCACATAAGTGTAATTGATGGTATAATTAGATAGGCATAATTTTATAGCATGGCAATAAATGTAGCGATAATAGAAGACCAGCAGGACCTGCGCGATATGCTGGTTGTGCTGATAAATGGCAGTAATGGTTTTAGCTGTGCCGGTGCATTTGAGAATGCCGAGGACGCGATTACTACCATACCCTTGCTTAATGCTGATGTGGTTTTGGTGGATATTCATCTTCCCGGTCAATCGGGCATAAGCTGCGTTAGCAACCTTAAAGAACGATGTGCCCAAACGCACTTTGTGATGTGTACTTCGCTTGAAGATAACGAGAGCATATTTAATGCCCTTAAAGCAGGTGCTGCGGGTTACATATCTAAATCATCATCGCCCATAAAAATATTGGATGCTATTATCGATGCCTATAATGGCGGCGCTCCCATGAGCAGCCAGATAGCCCGCAAGGTGGTTGCCTCTTTTCAGCCCGATAAAAACGCAAATACCGAATTGCAAAAACTATCGGTGCGCGAACAGGAGATTCTTCAGTATCTGTCAAAAGGATATCGTTATAAAGAGATCTCGGGCTTTCTGTTTATCAGTATAGAAACGGTACGAAAACACATTCACAATATTTATGAGAAGCTGCAGGTAAACTCACGTACCGACGCACTTAATAAAGTTACCAAAGGTGGTATTACCTGGTAATTATTGCTCTCCCCTCAATACAAAATTACAACTAAAGTGTAATTGATGCCCTGCCGCTTGCTGACTAGGTTTGAGAAATCAAAAATCACCCTTAAAAGCAAGATCATGAAAACACTAAAACAAAGCATTTATTACGCATTTACCTTTTGCACACTGTTGAGCGCAGTAAGCTGTAAAAAGGATAGCAAACCCACTGAACCGGCATTTACCTGCACAACCTGTAAAGCCACACCCGACGCCAAAGTTGAAAATAACATTATAAGCAAAGGCGTTTATAAAGGCGTAGTAGTTGGCTCAACCGGCACTATCAGCATTGATGTGTTGAACGGCGGTTCAACCATTACAGCCACTTTAGTTTTAGACGGACAAACTATTAACTTAACCTCTACAGCCGTGTGGGCGAGTGGTACACCGTTATCTGCTACTTTCACCGGTGCTGCAGGCGGGCAAAATTATTCCTTTAACTTTACCGTTCAGGCTAACGGCACCAGTCCGACCACTACTTCATATACTATTCCGGGACACCCGACCATTGCTTTTACACTGATAAAAGAAACATCAGACAACCTGATAAAATGTTATTTGGGTACAACTGAAGGCAAAAAGAACTCGGGTGCGCTGCAAAGTTCTGTGCTTAACATTATTACTTCTGGCAAAACCAACACATGGCTTGCCCTATCAAAAGACAACGCTTCAGGCTCTATCTCTCTTACCGACGGTACAATAAGCGGCAACACGCTTAACTGTAACTGCGGCCCTAATACCACTGTTATTGGCACTGTTACCTCAGATCAGATTGACGGTACCTATAAAGGACAAGATAACCAGGGAACATTTATTGCAAAACGCACACTTTAACAGCTTTATAAACTAATTATATGAAAAAGATCAGTTTATTGCCTTTGCTGTTACTGTTAACCGCAACGCAAATTAAGGCCCAGGAAACGGTAAAAGAGTTATCCAAGCAAGCCTCCAAAGGTTATTTATACGATGTTAAAAGCATCAATAACGCGTTAAGCATCACCTACAAAATACCCGGAGAAAAAAAGAACAGCGACGCGCTTTTTGAAACCTACAGCTTTGATGCCGCGAACAAATTTATTAAAGTGGAGAACATCAATCTGGCCAAAGAAGAAAAACCGGATGTAACCGTTGCATATTTTCATGCGTATGTAGGCGGCACATCTTCATTTGATGTGTTGAGCATGAAATTAAAGCTTAACCGCAAGGAGGTGATAAAAAGCTGGAGTCACGAAAAGCAGGCTTACATAGTTAGCAAAGTGCTGAAAAACGAAGCCATCAAGCCTAAAAACGATAACGGTAAAACTTACAAAGGATATGCATCTTTTATTACCGAAACGCAGGGCACCGAGGACGATCTTTTTATCCTGGCTGCCAATGATAACAAAGACAAAAAGCTGGGTAATCAGTATTATGTTTTGAATGTTAATGGTAATCTTGAAATAAAGGAAACACCTGTTGAGCTTTCAGGTGCGCAAACCTTGGTGTATTGTGACCAGCTGCAGGACAGCAAAGACGTTGTGATGCTATTTGCCCCTGAAAAAGGTAACGGCGATGCAAGCAGCTATACTTATTTTAGATACAACCAAAAAGGTGAGTTTAAAAACAAGATCGCTTTTAAAAGTCCGTCCACCAATTTGCTTATTATAAATGTAACCGAGACCATGGGCTCGGTGTATTTCTGCGGAACATCTACCAAGTCAACGGATGCTTACGATGAGGTTTTTTCAGAATACGCGTCTATTTATAACCCCGGCTCTACACAGGGCGGCGCAAACAAGGTAGATATGAAATGGCAAAAGAATTCTGAGGAAAAAATGACCAGCTTCCACCTGCTTAAATTCACCGGTAATCAACTTGACTTTGCATCAACAGCTGCTATTGATGCCTTTAAATCAAAATTTGTAGCATCAGGCAAAGGGGCCTCCGTTTATAAAGGGAGCAAGTTTGTTGTTGAAAAATTCTTTACCACACCCAACCAGGAATATTTAATTGCCGGGCAATTAACCGGCTCAGTTAATATGGGTATGGGTAATCCGGTTAAATCTTATGAAGATCTGGTTTGTCTTTATTTTGACAAGGCCGGGCAGCTTAAAACACAGTTTGGCGTAGCCAAGATAAACGACGACAAAAAGAGTGAGATCTTCGATATGATCCAGGATTTTCGTTTGGGTAAAGATGGAAAAACCGTTTACTGGGAAATTAAGGAAGTAAAAGGATTAAAGGGATATCAATCGTTTTTAAGTTACTATTATGATGGGCAACCCTCTTTATATGCGGTGTATTTCCCCCGCATAGCAAAACTGAACCTTGCAGCCAATACCATTGGAGAATTTAAATCCCTGGGCGATGAAAAGTATTACCTCCGCAGAGATTTCCAATCAACTTTTAACAAAGCCGAAAACAGCGTTACCTACTTGGGTCACGACGAAGACTTTAAGAAATTGTGGCTGGCTAAATACGTGTTTGAATAATACATTGCCCTAACAAAACAAAAAGCCGCTGACTTAGTTAGCGGCTTTTTGTTTTGAATATCAATTTCAAACTCCATATTGCTCCGCCGTAACCGGTTCCATCCATTCAACCGCAGATCCGTTCAGTTTTTCATTCACGGCAATGTGGCTCATGGCGGTAGTCGCTGTAGCACCGTGCCAATGTTTTTCGCCGGGAAAAATATAGACCACATCGCCCGGGAAAATATTTTGCCGCTCCTCCCCTTCGCGCTGCACCCAACCCGCGCCTGCCGTAACAACGAATGTCTGACCAAGGGGATGTGTATGCCAGCAGGTATGTGCACCAGGTTCAAAAGTAACCAACAATGTAGCTACGCGCGCAGGCGCAGGTGGCTCAAAAAGCGGATCGATACGTACCACGCCTGTAAAGTACTCTGCTGAAGCGTATGTTGATGGGCGCGAGCCGCTGCGTTTTATTTCCATAGGTATAATGATTGCATTTGTACAACTAAGATAAACGATTTTAGCAATTAAGAGAATATTAACCTACTTGGTGCGTTATTTGCACGGTAAGCGCATGGAGAGAACGTTTTTGAGAGCCATATTATTTGTATTGTTGTTTATAGCCGTTGCAGGTTGTGGCCCTATACGGTCGGTGGGCAGAAATCCAAAAGGTAAAGCACTAAATGGTTGGGACACTTTGGCAAACTATAAAAAGGGCAGTTTTCAAAATCTTACGGAGCGTCTTGATTCTGCAGTTAAATATAACCGCTGGCTCTTTCTTCGTGGCCGTCCTAAAACTATAAGACCTTCTAAACCACTACCATCAGTTACTACTGATCTGAATAAACTGACTGCCGCTGCTCCTACCGTTGTTTGGTTTGGGCATTCGTCTTTGCTGATCAAAACCGGGCAGGGCAATATTCTTATCGATCCTATTTTCAGCAACCATGCGGGGCCGGTGCCGGGGTTGGTTACGGCATTTAAAGGCACCATGAACTACCAGGCCGAGGATATGCCAATAATAGATGTGCTCATCATTTCGCATGATCATTATGACCATCTTGACTTTCGAACCTTAAAAAAACTGAAAAACCGTATTAAAATGGCGATTGTACCGGTGGGTGTTGGCGCGGATCTGCGTTATTGGGGATTTGACCGTAAAAAGATCATCGAACTGAATTGGAACCAATCAACAACGCTGCCGGGCGGTTTAAAGATAACCGCTACACCGGCGCAACATAAAAGTAACCG
>CAMLFI010000181.1 GCA_946479225.1 uncultured Mucilaginibacter sp.
GGCAATTATTTTACCGTGAATGCGCATTACATCTTTGGTAAATCCAAGCTTTTGCATGTCAAGGCTATCCACTAAAAATGTGCCGCTTACCGACGGATATTTTTTGTTCATATTGGCTTTAGCATCCATCGCGAAGGAAATATTAGGGTCGCGCATGGTGGCTTTGGCTGTATAGCTGCCATTTGTGCCGGTGGCTTTTACAGCAAGGTTTTTATAGGTGTAACCCTTAACGTATGCCGACGCCACATTACCATCAAGGTTAATGCTTGCAGTTTTAGGATCAAACCCACGGCCTTTGACTTTGGCGGTCATGGTAACCATGCCTACCATCTGAGGCTGCTTAGTAAGCGCGCCGATATTTAACTGATTAGCTTTTATATCGGCCGAGTAAGTGGCATTTTTAGTGCTGGCCCCATTTTTTAGGGATCCAACCAGGTCAACAGCGCCGTAACTTGACCGCAGGTTGAGCTTGGTGTTAAAACTATTCATGCTTCCTCTGAAAGTGCCCTTAAGGTTCATGTTGGCCGGGACGCTTATGTTGGATGGAATAGTTCCTGCGGAAATTAGCTTTACAATATCGCCGCTGGTCGTCCTGAAATCGGCAATGTTAACATCGAAATAAGCCTTGTTCATATCAGGTAAACCCTTAAGCCTTCCTGATGCTTTTATATACGTATTGCCGAACCCGCGGACCTCCAGTTGCGGGATATTAAGGTTATCAACCCGACCTGCCATTCGCCCATCAATACGGATAATCGCGTTTGGCGAACTCTTAAATGGTTCTATGCTTTGCATGGTCGGCATCAGTAATAAAACATCCTTGAGCGCCAATTTGCTGCCGTTGAGGTTGGCGTTAATGTAAAGCTGACCAGCGTTTTTAGTGATGGCTTCAATTGAAGGATAAGTAACGTGTACCTGTTTTTGTATAACGGTTTGCGGTGTTTCAAACAACAGGTCGTTCATATATGCGCTTTTCGGCCCGTATAAAAATGCCGTACGGAAGTTTTTAACTATCAATCCGCTTTTCTCATTAAAAGTTACCTGGTTAACCTTACCTGAAATTGTATCCGGGCTGTAAGCCAAATCAGTAAGATTTACATTGAGATTGCGCAGGTGCATGTGTGCAAAATCAACGCCTTTACGCAAAGGGGCTTGTGCATCGTTGTCAAACTTAATATCGTTATCAACCAAGCTAACTTTACCAAGCGACGCGCGCCATGCTGATTTATTTGGGTTTGATGCCAGTGTATCCAGCTTCTTAATGGCTTGTTCCACAGCCTTAGTAACCGTTTTAGGCTTGGCAAATCTTAGTGCACAGCTAGAATTATTAAGCTCGATATTTTTAACCGCTACGTTTTGGTTTTTCAGGTCGATCTTATCCATTTCCACTAAAAACTGACCCAGATCAACACTGGCATCCATTTCGGCACCGCGATAATCTATTTTAATCTTTTTCAGATCAATAACGCCAAGGCTGAGGGCAAGATTCAAGGGCGCTACAGCGGTATCAACATTGGCTGTTTGGTTTATAGTCGAACCGGCCGGTGTTTGTATTATTGTGGCATTAACATTTGACAGGTTGATACGTGGGATGCTGAACTTCATTTTATCCATATCAAACTCCTTGATACGGGTATCGAAATGGCCAAGATAGAATTTTACGTCGTTGCCTGTGGAGAGGTCTTTATAGGATACATTGATACGATCCAGTATGATCTTATCAACAGAGAACTTCATGGTTGAGGTAGTATCCTCCGGTTTTGGTTCTTTCTTTTGTTCGCCTGCAAAGGCTTTGATAATGTAGTCGAAATTAAAAACGCTATCCCTGCCGCGGTATACTTTAGTAGTGATACCCTCAAGATTGATCTCATTTATTTCCATTTCGCTGTTTAGCAGTTTCAGCATACTGATGTCAACCTTCAGTTTATCGCCGGCTAAAAGGGTGTCTTTTTGCTGATCTTCAAAATAAACATCTTCTAGCACCAATAATTTGGGAAGGCCCAGGCTGATGTGCCCGATCTCGACCTTAGTGTGAATTTTATTTTCTAAAAAAGTTACTGCTTGGTTTTTTGCAAAGTTTTGTACGGCCGGAACTTGTATTAAAACAACTACAAGCAACACCAAAATGATGACACTCGCAATTATCCAAAGAATGGTTTTTAAAGCTATACGTCCAAATCGTCCCAATTTTACGGCTGTTTCAAGGGTTAAGTACTCTATGTGTAATATAAACAAATAGTATGCTAAAAGTTTGAGCTATTTTGCGATGATTTATACTTAAAAGGTGTCAAAAATTAAATAATTGAAAACAAAATCAGTAAAAAAGGAATATTATAGACCATAGAAATAAATAACAATACTTAATTAGGGAAATTTTCATATTTACTACCTTAGCCAAAAACCATCTGTTATGTCTGAAGCATTATATCCTTTAAAGTTTAAAACCATTTACAAAGACAAGATTTGGGGTGGCCAGAAGATCAAAACCTATTTGCATAAAGATTTTGGCAACCTGCCCAATTGCGGCGAAACCTGGGAGATATCGGGCGTTAAAAGCGATGTTTCGGTAGTGGATGGCGGCGCATTGGATGGAACGTCTTTAGCTGACTTACTGGAACAATACGGCGCAGAATTGGTAGGGCAGAAGGTATATGATCATTTTGGTAATATATTCCCCTTGCTGGTTAAGTTCATTGATGCCAACGAGGACCTTTCCATACAGGTGCATCCGGATGATAAGCTGGCTAAAGAGCGCCATAACTCATTCGGAAAAACAGAGATGTGGTACGTTATTGAAGCCGATCCGGGTTCTACGTTAATTGCGGGGTTCAATCAAGAGTTAACACAAGAAAAATATCTGGAGGTATTTAACAGCGGCCATTTAACCGATGTACTGAACAAGGAGGATGTAAAAGCCGGCGATGTTTTCTTTTTGCCTGCCGGACGTGTGCATACTATAGGCAAAGGTCTATTGATAGCCGAAATTCAGCAAACATCAGATATTACTTACCGCATTTATGATTTTGACCGTGTGGACGATAAAGGTAACAAACGTGAATTGCACGTAGAAGAAGCGCTGGCGGCAATAGATTATAAATTCTATCCGGAATATAAAACCAACTATCAGCCTGAAATGAATGAAACGGTGCATTTGGTTAAATGCCCTTATTTTACTACCAATATTTTAGATTTTAACGAGAATACTTCCAAAGATTATAGTGGTCTCGATTCGTTTGTGATACATGTTTGCGTTGAAGGTGCTTACACTATAAAATGTAATGGCGAAACTTACGCGGTTAAAATGGGCGAATGCATACTATTACCAAAAACTATTGATAAAATAGAAATTGAAACCACAGGCGGCTTTAAGATTTTAGAGAGTTTTATCGAGTAAGAGCCGCGCCCAGCCCTTTCCCGTTAGGGAGAGATTTAGAGTGGGTTACTACTTATATTTCCAATTCCTTGATTTTCCTTCTGTAAGCCATTCAACAGCTGTAGCCATTCGTTTTTCGCGGGTGGCTACTGTTTTGGCCTCGGTTATCCACTCCAGGTATTCCCTTTTATGTGAGGCACTGAAACCCTGAAAAGAAGCCATTGCAGCCGGCTCCTGTGACAATACTGCGGCGAAATAATCGGGCATGGGGATTTCGGCTTTTGGTTTAGCCGTTGTGGTCTTCAAGTTGCCTTTAATGCCGTTCTCGTTTAATGTAACTGCTTGCACAATAAAATCCACCAATACCTCATCGGACGGTAAATCAGCCAGTGATGTAATACGACCAAAGCTACCCGCGGCTGCCTGTTCGCCGGCATTAATTACACCTTTGGGGTCATTCAAAGCTGATGCTTTCCAAAATCCAAAAGCAGCATGCTGCTTGAAGGACGCCATTTGGCAAACCGGACCCTTGTAATCAAAAAAAGGCATACCCCATTTTACGGTTTCTGTTATTTGTGGGGCGGCACCGTGCACCAGCTGACGGATATGCTTCAATATTGGTTTGGCAAAGTCGGCAGCTTTTTCTATATAAGCGTCTATGCGTGGGTCGTATTTTTCCATATACCAAGATAAGTATTTTTGGAAATAACAGATTGACTAATTGATTACTAAATTACCAAATAGCTGTAAGTGCCAGCTTTCTTTAAACGGAACCTCCCACTTAGTTTCCAGTTCCTTTACATTTTGCACCAGGTTATTAAATACAATAGTATCACTGGTGATGTCGCCTTGTTTTAATTTTTCCTCAAACGCATTTCGTGGCAATGATAGCACCTGGTTTCCCTCACGGTAAGCCAGGTTAAAGCGATCGAACAAATTAATGCCAAACTTTTGCTCTATTTGCTGCATAAAATGAACCGATTTATCAATTGAGCACCCACTTGCGCCTGCCTGTGTTTCATCAACTATCAATACTAAAAAACGGTTATAACGTACCTCTGCTTTGGCCTTAAGCTGATTGTTGTGGGCCGTCCACTGCGTGGTGAAGGCATCCAGATGCTGTTGAATTTGGCTCGTTTGCTCGTCGCTCAGTTGCTTGTCCGACTGGTAGATCCACACTCTTGAATTTACAGAAAATTGCATGTACAAAGTTATTAATTATTAACTTCGACGCTGAATTTTATTGTAATGATAAGATCAATTATCCTAAAAATTAAAAAAACGTTTCTTGTTGCCTTGCTTTCGCTTTCGGGCGCTGCATGCCTTTGCTTTGCAGTGGAGCAGGACTGGCTTGGCTGGAGCAACCAATGCCTCACTGCATCTTACGATGCGACCGCCGATGCAAAGTTGAAAAAATTTGAGATCAATTTGACTGAGGATTCTTTTCTTCGCCTGCGCAAAACTTACCAAAACGGCAAGCAAGAGTATTTTTCACTACAACTGCAGCAATTGGATGAACTGGTTTATTTGGGTAATACCTACAAAGGTACATTGCGGCTAAAAACCAAAGATGATGATGTGATAGTTCAAACCTATAATGACAGGAAAGGTAATATCGATACGATGGCAACTTTGCTGGATATCCCCCTAAAAAACATGGAACCTGAACGGTTGGACAGTTTGCAACGCGCCCTTAATTATTTAAAAGGAAAGAACCTATAAGCCGTTAGCCCTAACTGTTATCTCAGCTATATCCAATACTTTAATTTCCTGATCCTTGTCGCGGTGTTTTACGCCATCGCTTAACATGGTCATACAAAACGGACAAGCGGATGCCACCACCTGCGCATTAATAGCTACTACTTCATCAATACGCTCCATATTAATGTCTTTGTTACCGGGCTCAGGTTCTTTAAACATTTGCGCACCGCCTGCACCGCAACATAGGCCATTGCTGCGGCAACGCTTCATTTCAACCAGTTCGGTATCCAATATTTCTAAAGCTTTGCGAGGGGCTTCGTAAACATCGTTTCCGCGACCCAAATAACAAGGGTCGTGGTAAGTAATGCGTTTGCCTTTAAAGCTTTCGCCTCCCTCGGCTTTTAGCTTGCCATCATCTATCAGTTGCTGTATCAACTGTGAATGATGTATTACCTCATAATTTCCGCCAAGATTAGGATATTCATTCTTAATAGTGTTAAAGCAATGGGGACAACCGGTAACTATCTTTTTAATGTTGTAGCCATTTAGTACCTCAATATTTGTCATGGCCTGCATCTGGAATAAAAACTCGTTGCCCGCGCGTTTGGCCGGGTCGCCGGTGCAACTTTCTTCGGTACCCAAAACGGCATAGCTTATGCCTACATGGTGCAGAATCTTGCAGATGTCGCGCGTTATTTTTTGTGCCCGTTCATCAAAACTGCCCGCGCATCCTACCCAGAATAAAATTTCCGGTTGCTTTCCCTCCGCGGCCATTTGAGCCATGGTTATTGGTCGATGGTTCATAGATCATAGTTCATGGCTGTTAATTT
>CAMLFI010000182.1 GCA_946479225.1 uncultured Mucilaginibacter sp.
TGTCAACTTTTAATAGATGTGATTGCATTTGAGGCAAGGTTAATAAGGATGAGAACTAATATGCAGCAAACAGTTTCTATTACAAACGCGGTTATCATAATGCGTTTGGCGCTAAACCCTGCGTTCCTATAGTAAAATAAGGTTTTGGGAGCCAGGAAATATTGCAGGCTTGCCGCCGATAAGTGGCCGATGAATTTTGAAAAGAAAAACCCTATTGCACTTGAAATAGAGACGGGAAACGTCAACACAACTACGAGCAGTGTAAACACCACATTGTAAGTTAGCAATAGCCGGTAATACTGGAAAGTTAACTTTAGTAAACGGTTCAAGTAAAGCGTGATAAAGTTTATAAACATATAAAGTTGCCGTTTATTGTAAGACAGGCAATAAAAGCGATAAATAAAAAAGCCGCCCCGGTTATCGGAGCGGCTCTTGTATTTTGATTCTTGTCTCTTGCTTCTAAAAATTATCCCAAATAAGATTTCAGGATCTTGCTTCTTGAAGTATGGCGTAAGCGTTGTAACGCTTTATCTTTTATCTGGCGTACACGCTCGCGGGTAAGGTTAAATTTCTCGCCTATCTCTTCAAGAGACAGCGGATGATTGGTACCTAAACCAAAGAACAATACTATTATTTCGCGCTCGCGTTCTGTTAAAGTTGAAAGTGAACGTTTTATTTCTTCTGATAATGATTCGTTGATCAGGATTGAGTCTGTATTAGGCTCAGCATTTTCCAATACATCTAACAATGTATTTTCTTCACCCTGCACAAACGGCGCATCCATTGATACGTGACGGCCTGAATTGCTCAGTGTATCAGAGATCTTATCAACAGTAGTTTCCAGCATGTCAGCCAGTTCTTCCGGAGATGGCTCACGCTCATATTCCTGCTCTAATTTAGAGAAAGCTTTGCTTATTTTGCTTAATGAACCTACCTGGTTCAACGGTAAACGAACGATACGTGACTGCTCGGCAATAGCCTGTAATATTGATTGGCGGATCCACCAAACAGCGTACGAAATGAATTTGAAACCTTTTGTTTCGTCAAAGCGCTTTGCTGCTTTTATAAGTCCCAGGTTACCTTCGTTAATAAGGTCGCCTAAGGTAAGGCCCTGGTTTTGGTATTGTTTTGCTACTGATACCACAAAACGCAGGTTGGTTTTGGTTAAACGCTCAAGCGCAGCCTGATCGCCTTCCCTTATCTTTTGTGCTAAAATTACTTCTTCTTCGGCAGTTATCAGGTCAACTTTACCAATTTCGTGCAAGTATTTGTCAAGCGACTGCGATTCACGATTGGTAATGGATTGGGTTATTTTGAGTTGTCTCATTTATTATAAACCTCGATTCTTTTTATTTAGAATTGAACGTGCAAAGGTATGAAAAGTTTCAACGATATTTGGTACTAAAAAAAATATTACATTATATTCATTTTCAGCTGATAATTGCATGATTTTTGTGGTGTAAATTATACATCACTCAGCCTTAAAACTTCACCCAAACGTATGCCTTTTTCGGTATTTTTCAAAGTGCAGCACTCATTTACCGAATCATGCTCAAAATACAAAATGTAATCGTTGGTAACAGCTTCGTTTAAAATACTTTTCTTTTCTTGCAATGTCTTTAACGGAGACATATCATAACCCATTATATAAGGTAAAGGAATATGACCTACAGATGGTAACAGATCGGCCATGTAAAGTACCTGCCGCCCTTTATAATTAACCAGTGGCAGCATCTGCGCCTCAGTGTGTCCATAAATAAAACGCAGCTTTATGTTATCAGTAAAGGCAATGCCGTCAATATCCTCAATAAACCGCAGCTGACCGCTTTCCTGTATCGGCAATATATTTTCTTTCAAAAAAGAAGCTTTCTCGCGCTCATTAGGGTTTATCGCCCAATCCCAATGTTTTGCATTGCTCCAGTAGGTTGCATTTTTAAACGTGGGTGCCAATTCATCGCCATTGCGTTCAACCGCACCGCCTACATGGTCGAAATGCAAGTGGGTTAGAAATACGTCAGTTATTTCATCGCGGTGAAAACCATGAGCCGCCAGCGAACTATCCAAAGTAGCGGTACCATGCGGATAATAATAGCTGAAAAACTTTTCGCTCTGCTTATTACCCATCCCCGCATCAACCAATATCAGCCTCTTGCCCTCCTGAATAAGCAGGCAACGCATGGCCCAGGTGCACAAATTATTCTCGTCGGCCGGGTTAGTTTTGCTCCATATAGTTTTAGGAACAACGCCAAACATAGCGCCGCCGTCTAATTTGAAGAAACCGGTGTCGATGGTGAATAAGTTCATCTTTTGTCCATAGACCATAGTCGATGGTCCATAGTTGTTGATTTAAACATAAATAAAAAAGTCGATGATCCCAAGCAAATTGCTATGGACCATCGACTATGGTCTATCGACTGCGATAGCTTACAAATGTATGCACTCGCCGTATGCCTCCGCCGCCGCTTCCATAATAGCTTCGCTCATGGTTGGGTGCGGGTGTACGGTTTTTATCATTTCGTGTCCGGTAGTTTCCAGCTTACGTGCGGCAACTACTTCGGCAATCATTTCGGTTACGTTAGCGCCTAACATGTGGGCACCCAAAAACTCGCCGTATTTGGCATCGAAGATCAGTTTTACAAAACCATCCTTAACACCGCCGGCACTTGCTTTGCCCGATGCCGAGAATGGGAACTTGCCTACTTTAATTTCGTAACCGGCCTCTTTAGCCGCCTTTTCTGTATAACCTACAGATGCCACTTCAGGGCTGCAATAAGTACAACCCGGTATGTTGTTATAATCAAGTGGTTCAGGGTGATGACCTGCAATTTTTTCAACGCAGATAATACCTTCTGCCGATGCTACGTGAGCAAGGGCCTGACCTTTCACAATATCGCCTATAGCGTAAACGCCTTCAACGTTGGTTTTGTAAAAATCATCAACCAAGACTTTGCCTTTGTCGGTTTTAACGCCTGCTTCTTCCAGGCCTATGCCTTCAATATTGGTTGATATACCAACCGCCGATAGCACAATATCCGCTTCTAATACCTCGGTACCAGCAGCAGTTTTAACATTTACCTTGCAAACCGCGCCACTGCTATCAACAGATTCAACGTTTGAGCCGGTCATTATATTAATGCCTTGTTTTTTAAGGATACGCGCCAGTCCTTTTGAAACTTCCTCGTCCTCTAATGGAACAATGTTATCCAGATACTCAACAACGGTAACTTTGGTGCCAATTGAGTTATAGAAATAGGCAAACTCAATACCTATAGCGCCTGACCCCACTACTATCATTGACTTTGGCTGCTTAGGCAACACCATTGCCTGGCGATAACCAATTACCTTGGTGCCGTCTTGTTTAAGATTAGGCAATTCGCGTGAGCGGCCACCGGTTGCTAATATTATATGTTTGGCGCTATAATCTTTAGCGCCATCGTTTCCTTTTACTTCAACTACACCCTTGCCTTTAAGGCGGCCAAAACCAACCAATACGTCAATTTTGTTTTTCTTCATCAAAAACTGAACACCTTTGCTCATGCCATCGGCTACGCCGCGGCTTCTTTTAATAACCGCTTCAAAATCTACTTCGCCCGGGTTGTTTATTTTAATGCCATAATCGGCAGCATGATTTATATATTCAAACACCTGCGCACTTTTTAATAAGGCTTTGGTAGGGATACAGCCCCAGTTTAGGCAAATGCCGCCCAGAGATTCTTTTTCGACTACAGCGGTTTTTAAACCCAGTTGGGAGGCGCGTATAGCGGCTACATAACCACCCGGACCGGACCCTATTACAATTACATCGTAGTTCATATCAGCGTATGTTCGTTTAAATTTTGGAAAGCCAAAGCTAACTAAAAGGCCTGAAAGCAAAAAACACCTTCTATCTATTTATATCATAATATTATCATATATAAGCGGCTGTAAAATCTACTATTTACATGGATTAACTAAATGTTAAAAATCTATATTTTGCTGCTATATTTTCATTATTTCAATCATATTTTTTGATGTGTTGTTAATTTTAGTATTAAATGTTGATAAAAACATAATAACATTTGGCATTAATTAACATGAATTTAATATAAGCAAAGGTTTATGTATCTATCTTTGTGCCGGTTTAGAATCCACATTATTCACAGTTTAAAAAACAAAGAACAAGCATGAGAAAGTATTTACTTTTATTAGTTATGGCTGTTTTTACTACTGCTGCCGCACTTGCGCAGGTTACTACCAGTAGTATAACAGGTACAGTTAAAGACGCCAAGGGTCTTGCTTTGCCTGGTGCCACAATCAAAGCTACGCATGAACCATCGGGAACTGTTTATGCAGTTGCTACCAACTCAGATGGCTATTACAACATCCCCGGCATGCGCGTAGGCGGGCCTTACACTGTTGAAGTTACTTTCATCAGCTATTCCAAACAAAGTTATAGTGGTATTACACTGCAACTCGGTCAGTCTTATCTTTTAAATGCTGAGCTTGCCGAAGCCGGTACCGAATTAAAAACAGTTAACATTACCGGCGCAAAAAAAAGAATTGTAACTGCTAAGCTGGGTGCCAGCACCAACGTTAACCGTGCCCAATTGGCTACGTTGCCAACGTTTTCTCGTAGCATTACAGATTTTACCCGTTTAACTCCGCAAGCTAACGGAGGAACCGGTTTCGCCGGTCGCGATGCCCGCTTTAACAGTGTTACTGTGGACGGCGCTAACCTTAATAATACATTTGGTACCTCCAGCGATTTGTTGCCTGGTGGTGGTGCACAACCGGTTTCTATCGAAGCTTATGACGAGATCTCGGTTAATATTGCTCCGTTTGACGTTCGTCAGTCGGGCTTTACAGGTGCAGGTATTTATGCGACTACCAAAAGCGGTACTAATACTTTCCATGGTTCTGCTTATGGTTTCTACAGAAACCAGTCGTTCAACGGTACGCGTATTGGCGACAATGACCTTAGCCTTCAAAATGCTAAATCAACTTCTAAAACTTACGGCTTCACTTTAGGCGGCCCAATAATTAAAAACAAATTGTTCTTTTTTGCTAACTACGAGAAAGAAGTTTCTACCACCCCCGGCATTAACTTTTCGCCAAAAGGTGGTTCAGGTTTAGGTACTGTAGCAGCTACTACAGTTGGCGATCTTCAAAAAGTTTCTGATTATTTAAAAAGCAAGTTCGGTTATGAAACCGGTGGTTATGACAACTTCCCCGCTTTTCAACCAAAAAATACAAAAGCTTTAATCCGTTTTGATTATAACATTAACGATAAAAACAAGCTGACAGTTAAGTATAGCTATTTAAAAGCAACAAGCGATCAGACAGTAAACAACTCAAGCACGCCAAATAATGCTGCTTACAGTGTTACCGGCGCTAACGGCTCGCCTCTTTCTCGTGCCAGCGGTGGTTTGGTTAATAACCGTTATAGCAACAGATCTATTGCTTTTGAGAACTCTAACTACGGCTTTTTAAACAAAGTACACACAGGTACTGTCGAGTTGAACAGCACTATCAACCCTAAGATGTCAAACCAGTTACTGGTAACTTTTAAAAAGTACGGTAACCCACGTACTACCAAAGGCGAAACTTTTCCAACTATTGATATTTATAATGGTGCGGGTGATAACTACATTACCGCGGGTTCTGACCCATACACCAAATACAACGACGTAATTGATAACACAACCACTTTGTATGATAACTTTACCTATTATGCCGGTAAACACACTTTAACAGGTGGTATTAGCTATGAGTATCAAAAAGTAGGTAACGCCTTTATGCCGGGCGCTGCAGGCTCATATATCTACAATAGCCTTGACGATTTTTTAACTGACAAAGCGCCGGTACAGTTTACT